>CAZLKP010000342.1:0-5255 GCA_964560095.1 uncultured Bacteroidia bacterium | reverse complement strand
TGTGGCTCCATTCGACCAGAAATATGTGTAAGGAGAGGTCCCTCCATTACCTGTGAGGTCAATTGCCCCCGTGCTGCCGTTACAACTGGTCTTGGTCGTCACGGCCGACAGCGTCATGCCACCGGTCTGCGGAATATTGGGTTCTGCTGCCCACAACAGGGCGTCCCGAATCAGATTTTGGAAATTGACGTCACTGGTGTAGTTGCTTCCGGCATGGCCAAGAGCCGTGTAAAAAGCCCGTCCGCCCCCCTGCAGATTTTTGCAGTGAGCCATCATCCGGGGGTCGTCATAGCTGTTGCCGCCGGTTTGCCCCACGCGAAGGAGCTCTGTGAAGGTATTGTTGAGGTAGCCGTTTTCCCAGTAGTAGTACTCTTCCGTTTTGTTCCAGGGAGCGGGCACATTCACCAGGGTGGGATGCCCTGACGACGAGTGGGTCATGGTGTTATTGTGGTTCTGGTTGGTGTGGTTGGGGGATTGCTGCACAGTGGCACCAGCTACCGTCTCTGCATACCAGTCCCAGGTACCTTTAGAACCGCCGTTGGCAGAGGAGTGTCGATAGGTATCGGAGGCGGCGTGAATACCGAGGTAGCTCCCGCCGTTGGTGATATATGCCTCAAAGTTTGCCCGTTGAAGGTCATCCAGGCCTTTGTTTCCAGAGGTATTTGAAAAGATAACGATGGCATATTGGGAAAGATTGGCGTAGGTGTCAAACTCAGACCCATCGTCGTCAGACACTACGGTGTAGTTGTTGGCGGCGGCCCATGCGTTAAACATGGCCTCCGACTGACTTTTAGTTCCGTGGTTATATCCGGTGGTTTCTGTGTAATGAAGTACCTTCCAGGGAGCCACACATTGGGCCCTGAGGGCAGAGGGGATCAGAACAAGCAACAAGGCAAAAAGAGCGGCAGGACGGTATCTCATTCCTTTCAAACAAGGTTTATAATGGGTTTTTGGGAGCAGCAGGAGCAACAGTTAGTCTAGAAAGGGGGTATTTGATTGCGGCAAAGGTAAAGTCATTCTACACCTATTCACAGTTTTCCTGACTCAACAGGCAAGAATAATGATTAACCCGGAACCCTAACATCAACGGGTAACTTTGGCAAAAATCAAACCAACATTCAACCGAATGTTTCGAACTTCCAGACTCTTTTCCCCTCATAATCAGGTTTTTTTATCTACTGAAAGGTTTACCCCGAAACCAAAACCCCCGATTTCAACCCGGATAGAGCAATTTTTATGTTTCCTCCGGCATGTTGCCCTGATATGTATTCCACCGAAAGCGATAGGAATACTTCCCTTCTTAATATGATCGACAGGCATCAAACATTCAGCTGTATTCCTATATTGAGAATATTCATCAACTATTACTCTACAATTCCCCTGCTATGCCTGCTCTTCCATTTTTTCAGGTCGATGCCTTTACATCCGGAGCTTTTGCCGGTAACCCTGCAGCTGTTTGCTCTCTGGACAAGTGGTTACCCGATGAAATTCTACAAGCCATTGCTGCGGAGAACAACCTCTCGGAAACAGCTTTTTTTGTGGCGGAGGGTGAACCGGGCCACTTTCATCTTCGCTGGTTTACCCCGGAAGTAGAGGTTGACCTATGCGGCCATGCCACCCTTGCGACTTCCCATGTGCTATTTGAAGAAATGAAGCTGAATACCGCAGCGATCACCTTTCGGACCCGAAGTGGTCCGCTGGTCGTAACACGTGCAACGCCGGGCTATATTATGAATTTCCCGACTGTGCCCATCAGCGAATGCGAAGACATTCCGATCGGCCGGTTGCTGGGCATCACAGGCCGGACCGTAGGGAAGGCGATGGATTATCTGGTGCGGGTGGAATCAGAGGATGTTCTTTCCAGGGTCAGCCCGAACATGTTTGCCATACAAAAATTAGAGGCCAGAGGGCTGATTGTGACGGCTCCTGCCAACGCAAAGGAATTGGACTTTGTCTCCCGCTTTTTCGCCCCGCAGTCCGGCGTGCCTGAAGACCCGGTAACGGGATCCGCCCATTGCACCCTGGCCCCCTACTGGGCCAAAGAACTGGGAAAATCTGAGATGAACGCCCGCCAGATCGGGCGAAGGGGGGGAAAATTGCACATCCGGCTCGAGGAAGATCGCGTATATCTCACTGGAGAGGCTGTGACCGTTATTATCGGACAATTGTATCTTCCGTAAACCATTTGATCAGAAAACATATGACAAAATATCAGATGGGCCTGCTTTGCCTCTGTTTGGGAGTCTCATCGATGATGGCACAGCAAGTCATTCACCCGGACAGTGTGGAGCAGGTATGGGAGGAGTTGGAGCGGAGACAGGAGTTGGCCCTAGATGCTGCCAGCCCGGCAAATGAAAATGCCTGGCTGGAATTGGTCCAGCTCGGGGTTTGGGATTCAACCAGGGTTTGTCAGGGCGAAGCATCGGTGGTCATTCCCCGTACTGCCACGTCTGCCATTGTCGAATATTTGTATCGGATTCAGGAATTCGAAGCCCTGGATTCGGTTTTGAAGCTATCAGAATACCAGGTTCGTCTGGGGAAAGGACATACGCGGAAGTACCAGATTCTACTGGCCATGCAGCGCTGGGAGTTGTCTCTTGCTAAATCATGGATCGCGGGAGGGGAGCAGATGGGCATTGATCCTGTTTGGCTGGCGTATCAAAAAGGAAAAATAGGTCTGAGGGAAAAGCGGTATGAAGAAATCTTTATTGATGCCGATTCGTTGGTTTTGGCTCATCCAGAAGCCGCATTGGCCTGGCTGCTCAAAGCCGAAGCGGCATTTTGGCTTCTTGACCTTGAGACGGCAGAGGAGGCACTGATCAAAAGCCTGACGCTCGATCCCTTCAACGCAGATGCCCGATTCTGGTATGGCTATGTGATCTGGCGAAAACGGGATGCCACTTTGCTGGATGACATGGCGGCCCAGTGGGAACTAGCTCTGGCGGTTCATCCCCTCCACTTTCTCACGCACTGGCATTGGGGGAATGGGCATACGAACCTGACGTTTGCGGATTACTATGAGCCAAATGAAGAAGAAATCCGAACAACTCCCCACGACAACCATTTTCCGCAGTCACCCCTTTATCAGCTAACTGAAGGTTCTATTTGGTACGAATCAATCAATAATCCTGATACCTCGCGATGGCGCTTTGGCGCTTTTCTCCCGGAAGGAATGCCTGATCCACCCGTTATTTTTCCACCCGAGCCATCGATGGATCAAGTTTATTTCCTTCGTGCACTTTGCCATAAGCCCCACTATGGCCCTGCCCACAACGGCCTCGCGGCCGTTCTGAAGCAAAAGCAGATTCGCTACCTTACAGCCTATGACTCGCTGGAACAGGCTATTGGTGAAACAGTGATCGAACGACCTGGATCGTTTTACAACGTCTTCCCGGATGTGAAGCGCTATCCCGGCGATCGGGTTGCCAAGATGGTCTATTCCCAACTCCACACCGGTGTGGCCTATCTCGACATGCTGGATACGCTGGATCGCACCTTTGCCATTCCGCCCTTGCATGAGGATCTGGCCATAGCGATGGACAACCCCTGGTTTCGGGGAGCGACCACCTTCGACAACCGACAGTGGATGGACATCCGCGGCGTGGGTTCCGGAGCCACCGGCATCGAATATGTCGAGCGGGGCAGTCACCTTGAGCGAAACGTGACCCTCCACGAATACGTGCATCTCTTCCACGGCACCGTGCTCACCGACCGCGAACAACGGCGCATCCGGCAGCTCTACGAGCAGGCCATGGCCATGGACCACACCCTCGACTACTACGCCCGCAATAACGAATACGAATACTTTGCCCAGGGCTTTCCTGCCTATTTTTCCACGGTCAAGGTCCACCCGCTCAACCACAAATCTGTCAACACCCGCGATGATCTCCTGCAAAAAGATCCCGACTTGTATGCCTTCATCGACACGATGGTCCAGCGCCAGCAGGCCCGGCTCGACGGCGACTCCTCTGCTCTGGCCGCCAATTGGGCCCAGGCTTACTTGCGCTTGGTAGATCAGGCCCTGATCCGGGATGATGTGACATCAGCCCTGGCATACCTCGACCGAGCATTCGCCTGGGACAGCAGCTATCTTCCGGTCTATCTGGCTCAGGCCAATCTGTCTGCGCAGCAATCCCATTGGAAGGCTGCCCGCAATAGACTGGATCTGGCAGCGCAGCGATTTCCGAAGGCTGCAGAAGTGCCCATGACACGGGCGGAGTTGGAAATTACCCTGTTCCGAAATGGCACCCAGAGTGCCCGAGAAACCGTCAACAACTACCAGAAGTGGTTCCAGGCAGCACAAAAACTGGAACAGGATCCATTGATCCGAGCAGAGTGGCAAGCCGCTTTCAGGCGAACGATGAGGCGGTTTGTCCGGTGGGATCTGCTGGTTAACGAAACGGAAAGTTATCTCGCGACGGCAGACACGACATCCACCTATTTACGGGATCTGCGGGACGAAGCCCTGGCAGACCTGGCCTGGGTCAAAGGCATGCTGGGCTATGACAAGGAAGCGGATTCGATATTCACTCGCCTTGTACTCAGAAAGCCGCAAAATTTGGAATTTTGCACAAAATTTGGGGAGGTCCTGCTACAGAATGGCAGAAATCAAACCGCCAAAAAATGGTTGGTAGACATCTGGCTGATCTATCAAGCCAGTGGCAATTCACAGGCCTGGCTGGACTATCTCTATTTGATGGCCAGCGATGATGACACCTCGGAACAAGCATATCTTCAGCGCGAACGAATTCCGACATCCGGTCGTGAACACTGGTTTTTGCTCCAGGTTCATAACAAAGACAGCAGCCAAATTGCTCTGTGGGCATCCCAGCTTCCCGAGCCGATGTATCCGGAGGATATGGCCATGCGATCATTGAGCCGGAGTTTTCAGTATTTGCAGAATGACGAACTGGACAAATTCGAAACGGAGATCCGCAAATCACTGCAAGTAAATCCTTTTGACCTGAAAGCCCGGGCCACCCTGATTAGATTTCTGCAGGAGCAGGGCCGGGATTCAGAGGCCCTGTTGATGGCTCGAGAGGGACAATTGCTTCCGATCACCCCAGGGCCACAGGCTCCCGAGTGGGCCAGGTTCGATATTCGGGAAGGCGGCGAGGAATAAGCGAGAATCACCAGACTTTTTCTCCCTTCAGGCACCATTGGGACCATCGGCGGTTGAAGGTGTGGATGGAATCCGTGGGCTGATTCTCCACATTGACCACATCCCCGCCTTCAAAATACCAGTTGAAAATCCC
>CAZLKP010000341.1:0-5313 GCA_964560095.1 uncultured Bacteroidia bacterium | reverse complement strand
TGGAAAGCGATGTGCGGCAGCGGGTGTCCAACCAGTTTGCACCGGAACAAAAACTGAACGCAGAATTTGCACTGGGCCTTTTTGGGCGACGGGATTCCCTGACGACCTCCGGAATCCCCAACAGCCCGGTTCAGGTCCGGGCGAATGCAGTGCTGGGCAACCTGAACCCCTCTTTGTTTCAGAAAACCTGGCGCGGAGGCACCGGGAATGCCTACCTCGGGAATGACAGCCTGAGAAATGAGCAGCTCGTCCACGTTCGTGCCAGCCTGCGCTGGCAGCAGGAAGCCCCGATCCGGGCGGGAGACACGCTCCTGCCTCACCTTGTCTCAATCGGCGCTTTTTACAGCAGCCGACAGAACCCCGTGCTGTACACGTCCGCCTTCGAAGTCATTCAGGGAGATCAGGGTATCACCCGTCTGGGACTGGAGACCCATTTTCGGCTTCGGTTTTTGCGGCATTTTCATATAGAAACTGAAGCCAGCTATGTGCCCCGGGTGAGGACCTCCACCAACCAAACCACCGATCTCTTCCTTCGGTCCATTCCGGTGGTGCATGGATCTTCCAAGATTTACTTTGATCACCGCGACCTCGACATCGCCCGGGAGTTTCGCCTCGGATTGGGGGCCAACTACTGGACCTCCTATGCCGGCCAGACCCTTGAGCCCATCAGTAGTCAGTTTTTCCCGACCAACTACGAGGTGATTCCCTTCACCACCACCGAGGCATTTTTCCAGCTCAATCTCCACGGCGTGCTGGTCTTTTTCCGCTACACCTACCTCAACGAAAACCTGCGCTACAATGGCTACTTCACCACCCCCTTCTATCCCATGCTGGAGCGTACCTTTATGTTGGGATTAAAGTGGACATTTTTCGACTGAGCGCTGTAACTTCCGGTATGAAGATCCTCCACACAGCCGACTGGCACCTGGGAAAACGCCTGGAGCAGTTTTCCCGCCTGGAAGAGCAACGCGAAGTCCTGAATGAGATTTGTGAGATCGCTGACCGCGAAGCCGTGGATGCTGTTCTGGTAGCCGGCGATCTCTTTGATCATCCCAATCCCCCGATTGAAGCCATTGATCTGTTTTACCAAACGCTGAAACGGCTCACCCATGACGGTAAGCGTCCGGTGATTGGCATTGCCGGTAATCACGATTCGCCAGATCGGATTCAGGCTCCTGACCCGCTGGCCAGAGCATCCGGGATCATCCTGATGGGCTACCCCAGGGCAGAAATCCGGCCCTTTAAACTCGGGACAGGCCTCGAACTCACCCGCTCTTCCCCCGGCTTTGTGGAGCTGAGTATTCCCGAACAGCCCCATCCGTTACGGCTGATTTTGACACCCTATGCCAATGAAATCCGTCTCAGGGAATACCTTGGCGATGATAACAAAGAAACCGAACTCCGGGATTTACTGGCTGCACACTGGCAGGAAGTCGCGGAGATGCATTGCGATGACAACGGCGTGAACATCTTGATGACCCATCTATTCGTGACCAACGGCAAAGAGGACATGCCCCAGGAAGATGAGGAAGAACGCTCTGTATTATCTTTGGGTGGTGCGCAGGAAATCCTGGTGGGAAGTTTCCCAAAACGGCTGAATTACGCCGCTTTGGGCCACATTCACTCACATTACTTGCTACAAAAAACACCGTACCCCGTGGCCTACAGTTCAAGTCCGCTGGTGTATAGCATCTCCGATAGGCAAAAGGAAAAAGCAGTCCTGATCGCCGTGTGCGAACCCGGCAAAGAAACCATAGTAACAGCGGTTCCCTTGACACATGGTCGCCCGGCCATGATGCAGGCTTTCGACTCGGTGGACGAGGCGGTGCAATGGCTGGATCAGAATCCCAACACCCTGGTGGAGTTGCACATCAAGACCCCAACCCACCTCACTGCTGAGGACCGCAAGCGCCTGTTGGCAGCTCACAATGGCATCCTGAGAATCGTGCCGGAGTTTACCGATCCGGAATTGCTCAAATTCACTTCAGGTAAACAGATTGACCTGAGCAGAAGCACGATGGAGTTATTTCAGGACTACTTTCTCCATAAAAAAGGCCAGCAACCGAATGAAGAATTGCTGGAGCTGCTGAAAGAAGCCATGGCGGAGGGGCCAGACTGAGAAAGGGAGGAGGTCAGAATATTCGTTTAACTCACTGTCAAAAAGATTTCATGAACAACCACCCATGAACCTACCCAAAACCACCCGTGACGGATCTCCTACGTTGTACAGTGACCGATTCAATGAGCACTATCATTCAATCCATGGAGCGATCCAGGAATCGCAGCATGTCTTTCTGGATATGGGATTGCTGGCACGGGAAGATGGCACTCCGCTCCGGGTGTTTGAGATGGGCTTTGGCACTGGCCTCAATGCACTCATGACAGCCATGCAGGCGACGGTTCCTGTTCACTACCTCACCATAGAAGCCTATCCGTTGACAGATGAGGAGGTTCAGTATCTGGACTATGGTCAACGACAGGGAGATGAAGCCTTATTTCGGAGGATTCATGCGGCCGAATGGAACCAGGCCACTTCCCTGAGGCCAGAATTTGTTCTCGAAAAGCATCACCTGGCATGGGAGGAATTCCCTGGAACTTCCGAAATCGATCTCGTGTATTGGGATGCGTTTGCGCCAGGCTCCCAGCCGGAACTATGGACCCCCCATGTATTTGGGCAAATCCGGTCCTGGATGAATCCTGGCGGCATCATGACAACCTATAGCGCCAAAGGCGATGTGCGACGAGCCATGATCGCGACAGGCTTTGAGGTGGAAAAACTACCCGGCCCGCCTGGCAAGCGGGAGATGCTTCGCGGAATAGTCCCGACAATTTGAATCCGTTCTGCATGGAACTCGAAAAAAAAGTAAGTTCGCCTCTGCTTTCCTCCGGGTAATCATTCAACAGCCAATGTCCATATGAAACGAATTGGGGTCTATACATCTGGGGGTGACGCACCTGGTATGAATGCTTGTGTCAGGGCCGTCGTCAGAACCTGTATTGCCAAAAACATTGAAGTTGTAGGGATTAAACACGGATACGAAGGCATGATTGATGGGGGCTTTGTGGAGTTGCAGGCCAGTTCCGTCAGCAACATCATTCAAAGAGGGGGGACCATCCTCAAATCATCCAGAAGCCAGCGATTCAGGACCGAAGAAGGCCGAAAAAAAGCTGCCAGCAAGCTAAAAAAAGCTGGCATCGAAGGGCTTGTGGCCATTGGCGGAGATGGTACCTTTGCCGGTGCCCGGATTTTTTGTAAAGAACACAAGATCCCCGTGGTAGGCGCCCCTGGTACCATCGACAATGACCTGTATGGCACCGATTACACCATTGGATACGACACGGCCCTGAATACGGCCATGGAAGCCATTGACAAGATTCGCGACACTGCAGACTCTCACGACCGCCTCTTTATCGTTGAAGTCATGGGCCGCGATGCAGGCTTCATTGCCCTTAATACCGGCATCGCCTCGGGTGCGGAAGCTGTGCTCATGCCGGAAAAAAAGACCATGATGGAGCAGGTGATCAAACGCCTGGAAGAAGGCTGGCAGAGAAAAAAGTCCTCCAGCATCATCGTGGTCGCAGAAGGAGACGACGCCGGAGGAGGATTTGAAGTTGCAGAGAAGATCAATGAAAAATTCCGCCACTACGACACACGTGTCGTGGTGCTTGGACACATTCAGCGTGGGGGAAGCCCCACTTGCGCTGATCGAGTGCTAGCCAGCAGACTGGGAGCCGCCGCCGTGGAGGCCCTCGAAGAAGGCATCTCCAATATCATGGTCGGTGTCGTCAATGGCAGTGTCAAATACACTTCCTTTGACAAGGCCTGCAAAATGCATCAGGAAATTGATCCCAATATGCTCGCCCTCGTAGAAATCTTATCAGTTTGACAGAGGCTCCTGGCCAACAATCAGTCACCAGAAACTGATCCTCCTTCACTGATACCTCAAGCGCCTCACCTGTTTGCACCTACCCTGGGTAGCTTCCAGCATGTACATGCCTCTAGGCAAATGCCTGAGGTCAATCCGCACTCTGGATCCGTGGGCAGGAGAAACGGTCCGGCGCATAACCGGCCTGCCGATCACATCCAGGACCCTGATCTGGATCCATTGCTCAGGATGGCATCCTTCCATTTCTACATAAAACTCCCCGCTGTAACTCGGGTTAGGCGATACCTGAACCTGAATGGTGGTATCTGCGGGACGGCTGTTTCCACTTCCGGGAGGAAGCACGGCTAAGCAAGAGGAGAGAAATACATAAAAGATCAACATGTGGGGTAATAAGGCTGTTCTCCCCTTACGTAGACCAAACAATGCGCCATAAGCAGCGGTCTGTAAGGTCTTCAAAAAACCTCTTCCGGGAGGATTCAGCCTACATATTTAACCGTACAGAAAATCCTGTGTATCTTACATCCGTTCTGGCTTTGTGAGAAGTCCATCGCTCGTCTTCGGAACGGGAGGAAAGTCCGGGCAGCACAGGGCATCCTGCTTCCTAACGGGAAGGATTCCGACTTGTCGGAATACAGCAAGTGCAACAGAAAGCAAACCAGCCGATGGTTCCGGTTCGCCGGTTCACAGGTGATGGGTGAAATGGTGGGGTAAGAGCCCACCGGACTCGGTGGTGACATCGGGTGCCGGGCAAACCTCAGGAGCTGAAAGACCAAATATGCCGGTGTAACAGGTGGCCCGCCTGATGCCGGCGGGTAGGTCGATCGAGCCTGTCGGCGACGGCAGGCCCAGATAAATGATGGAAGTCCGCCCCGGCGGAACACAGAACCCGGCTTATGCATCAGAAAGCCTGACATGCGGGGCGCCTTAACGGTGTCCCGCGCCTTTTTTAAACAAAAAGTTGCCCGGCGACCACGCCGGGCAAACACACCACCAAAAGACAACTTAGTAAACAAATTCTTACTAGCGACGGCTGGAACCTGAGGGCCGTGCCGAGCGCGAAGAGGATCTGTTAGTTCCGGAAGAGCTGCTGCGGGTTCTTGATGATGAGGCCCGACTGGGGCTGCTGCTTCGGCTCGGACTAGAACTCCTGACATTCGGCGTGGACGATCGCGAGGGGGTTGATCGCTGATAACTTTGGGTTCTGCTCGGTTGCGAACTCCTCACTCGGGGACTCGAAGACCTCGAAGGACTGTTGCTACGGTTATAGCTCGGTGTCGAGCGCTGGCTGGAGCTGCGGTTGTAGCTCGGGGTGCTCGTCCGGCTCTGCGAAGGACGCTCGTAGCTGCGCTGGGGCGTGGAGCTGCGGTTGTAGTTCGGAGTGCTCGTCCGGCTCTGCGAAGGACGCTCGTAGCTGCGCTGGGGCGTG
>CAZLKP010000340.1:0-5331 GCA_964560095.1 uncultured Bacteroidia bacterium | reverse complement strand
GCCCCCATCCCCCACTTTTTACGAATTATGCACGTGCACATCCATCTGCGGGAATGGGATGTTGATGCCAGCGTCATTGAAACGGTTGTAGACGGTTTCGTACATGTCAAAATTCACGGCCCAGTAGTCGCTGGCTTTGAGCCATAGGCGGAGGGTGAAGTTCACGGAAGAATCGGCCAGCTCACCCACGCGGATAAAGGGCTCGGGATCTTTCAGGATCCGTTCATCCTGAGCGATGATTTCTTTGAGCACCCCACGGGCTTTCTCCATGTCATCTCCGTAGCCAATGCCGAAAGTCATGTCGAGGCGACGCTTCTCTTCGACAGAAAAATTGGTCATAGAGTTGGTGGATAACTCTCCGTTGGGAATGATGATCGTGACATTGTCGGGCGTTTTCAGGATGGTGTTGAAAATCTGTATTTCGTTCACTGTACCGGCATGGCCGGCAGCCTTGATGAAGTCGCCAACTTGAAAAGGCTTAAACAGAAGAATGATCACTCCACCAGCAAAGTTTTGCAGCATACCACCCAAGGCTATGCCAATGGCCAGACCTGCGGCACCCAGAATAGCAATGAAGGACGTGGCCTGAATACCCACCATTTCCATCACCAGCAATACCAGCCCCACCTTCAGAATGATCGAGATCAATGACCTCAAAAACGGAATCAGGCTGGGATCCATGTCCCGCTTTTTCATGGCTCTTGTCGAAGCATTCACTATGCCCCGGATCACTGCCAGGCCGATGAGCAGGGCAATAATACCAAATGCGATGCTGGTCAGTAGTGACCAGACTTGTTCTGTGGGAATACCCCAATCGTTGAGAAAATCCATAGTCATTCGCGTTAAATATTTCGAATATCCAAAAAATAAACCTAAAGGGTCAATTTCTACTTTAAGAATTGATGAATTTTTGTTCCGGCTTCCATTTTTTCGAATGTGGAAATAGTTGGATTAACACCTCTTGCCCCTACGCTGAGACCGCCTTCTTTCCCGCCTCAACCCTTTGTCTCTCACCCAATGAATTCCGACATTTGCAGCGCTATGGTGCACCAAAACCTAACAACAACGTCATTCGCATGAATCAGGCTTCTGATATCTTCGACGTATGTATCGTCGGAGGCGGAATTGTAGGGCTTAGTTCCGCATACAAACTCCAAAAGCGCAACCCTGATCTTCGCATTCTGATCCTGGAGAAAGAAGACAAACTCTCCCGCCACCAAACTGGTAGGAACTCAGGGGTCATTCACTCCGGGCTATACTACAAGCCGGGATCCTTCAAAGCACGCCTCTGTGTGTCGGGACGCAAAGAGTTGGTGGCTTTCTCCAAAGAGCATGGCGTGAATCACGACGTATGTGGCAAAGTGGTGGTCGCGACAGATGAGGCCGAGCTGCCTTATCTGGACAAGATTTTCAACACCGGCCAGGAAAACGGGATAGAGGGGATTGAAAAAATCACGCCCGAGCAGGTGCTGGAGATCGAACCCTTTTGCACCAGCGCCATTGCGGCTATTTGGGTGCCTGTGACCGGTATCATCGACTATCCGGGCGTGGTGGAAAAACTCGCCGAGCTGACTCCCGGCATCCAAGCTCAGTCGAAGATCCTTACTGGCCAGACAGTCACTGGCATTTATCATGAGGCAGAGCACGCTGTCATCACTACCCAACAGCGCACGTTCAAGGCCCGCTATATGATCTTCTGCGGAGGATTGTTTTCTGACCGGTTGGCCATCATGGATCAGGCAAATCCGGATGCACGAATTGTAGGGTTCCGGGGAGACTATTACGATTTGGCGCCTCATGCCGAGCATAAGGTCAAAAACCTCATTTATCCGGTTCCCAATCCAGCCTTTCCGTTTCTCGGGGTGCATTTCACCCGGATGATCGAAGGCGGGGTCGAATGTGGCCCCAATGCAGTCTTTACCTTCAAACGTGAAGGCTATGGCAAGACCGACCTCGACCTGCGCGATTCCTGGGAGGCCCTCACTTACAAAGGTACCTGGAAGCTTTTTGCCAAGCACTGGCGCTTTGGCCTGGACGAATATCGACGGGCTTTTTCCAAGCGTCGATTCCTGCATCAGGTGCAGCGCCTGGTTCCCAGCCTCACGATGGACGATATTGTGACTGGCCGCTCCGGGGTGCGTGCCATGGCCCTTGGCCCTGATGGTAACATGATCGAAGATTTTGACTTCGCCTATTCCGGTAATTCGATTCACATTCTCAACGCTCCCTCCCCAGCTGCCACGGCTGGGCTGGCCATCGGCGATGAGGTAGCACAGAGAGCTGAGGAGCGATTTGGGCTCAAAGTAACCACCACATGAAGCTGAAACCTGGGATCCTGCTGGGCATTCCCGTTCTGCTGTTTTTTGCTTGGTTTATCTGGACCAAGGGGATCGCCTATCAGGAGTTCTCGCTCTGGGCCGCTGAGATTCCCGAACGCTTGCAGGTTGTAGATCCGGAGGCTGTCAGCCGCTACCGGGCTGGTGATGTCGCCGACTATCCGGGGTTCTTCTACCAGCTCACCCCCCGAACAGAAGAACAGCGCATCCGGGAGGAGCAATTCTGGAAAACCATTCGCGAAGAACGGCTGGCGTTTCCACAGAGTGAACTCGACTCTACCCAGCAGGAACTATATGACCGTCTGGCCGCACATGAGTCGCAGTTTCTGGATATTCCCTGGCAATGGTGGGCCATGAACCTGTTTAACCCGATAACCGGAGTACAGGTCAGGCTTCAGGAACTACTGATTTACAAACATCACATCGCCGAAGTAGACGACTGTGAAGGCTATATCAACCGGCTGAGAGAAGTGCCTGAGCGGCTCCGGGAAGCCCTAAGAGAAACCAAACAGGTCGCCCGGAGCGGCTGGGTGCTGGACAGTCTGGTGCTGAAAGAAGCCGTAGCGCAATTGAGAGCATGGGCCTCCGTATCGGTTAGGGAGCAGGCACTCTACAGGAGCTTTGCCACGCGCATGACCCGGCTGGACCCCACTGTGATCAATGAATACGAGCAGATCGATTTTCTGGTCGAGGCTTCAAACATTCTGGAAGAAGAACTCCTTCCTGCTCTGAACACAATCGCAGATGAGCTGTCACAACTACCCAGGCGGGCTCCCGGCCTGAAGCATCTGCCCGTGAACCTGTATCCTATACTCAGGTTGGTTCACGCCGGAGATACCATCGTTTCGCTTCAGCAACCCGGAATCGACCAACTGGATTTTTCCTCCTACCCAGGACCTGCATCTCCGATTTCTACCATTGATCCGGCAACTGTTTTGCAGCAGATAAGACAGTCCACTGCTGGTATCCTCCCGGCTTATCCTGCCCAGCAGGTCCGGGCACGGGTGCCCGATGCCAGTCAGGTTTTTGGTTTGCCTCATCTGATTGCCGGAACCTCAGACCAAACTCACTTCCCGGTTTATCTCGGCCCGGATAGTGGCAGGGTTCATCAGATGATCCTGGATCTTTATCAACATGGGATTCCTGGAGCCGGGTGGTTGTCTCAGTTGGAATTGGAAAAAGGGGAGAGTAGGGGAGGCGTTGTGCTGGACCAGCGTGCCAGATATGCAGGATGGGGCCTGGCGTCGCTGGACCTTCTTCAGGAAAAACTGCTGTGGTTTTCGAGAGATTCTGCCCTGCTTCAGAGATTCACGGATCAGTCCATAGAAGTGGCGATTCTGGCTGAGCTGGAGGCATATATCCAGAGTGATGAAGGTGAAATTGGGGATCTGGATCAACTCCCCTGGTGGCAGGGGCTGGATGAAAAAAAACGTCGAAGTATTCTGATTCCGATCCTGGCTCAGCCAGGCATGGCAGCAGGCAGGTCGGTCTGGTATGAGAAATGGCTCATCCGGTTGAAGGCGTGTGAATGGGATGTTTCTTGTGCACTCGGCTGGTAATTGGTGGATTTGGCAGCAAATTTGCGCTATTGGTCATACCCCGTGTTCCTTTTTTTGCGTTTTCGATCAAACCCCACGTGACATGCAGAAACTCGTTCTGCTTCTGACCGCTCTCCTTTGCGCCAACATCAGTCTGGCGCAACAACACGAAGCCTGCCGTCAACCCCTGGATGTATTAACGAAGGCTAGTTCCACTTCCCCCGAAGATTTGGAGCCCGGTGCTGTCGTATTTTTATCCCAACTCTATCTCGATGAATTGCGGCGAGGCGTGTATGCCCGGCAGGATGGCGGGCTAAAGCACTACGAATACATCCGGCCGGGCACCAGAGACGAAATCAGAAATGGGCTGAACGAACTAGCAGCAGCGAATGAAGTGCTGGCACCCGACGGCAACGTGTACAAGCAGATTCCAACACCCCCGGGCACCCACTTTTTCCAGCCCAGGAAAGGGTTTCACGGAGAATATGAACCAGAATGGCGGGATCCTCATCTCATCATTCCGCCAGGGCTGCTTCCAGTGGATGTACGCTTTTCTGAGGGATTGCCTCTGCAAGTATTGGAATTCCAACCTTCTTTTCTTCGTCTCCGTGCCAATGACGATGAGTGGGTCTTGTTTACCGGATATCCGGAAATCCCCGTTATTTTTGACTCGGAAGCTGTGAGAAAAGCACTCGCCCGGAAACAGCAAGCTGCGAAAGGACTGGTGGGAAAGGAAATTCTGATAGACATCCGAAACGGGGTTGCTCTCACGCCTTCTCTGTTGGAGGAGCCTGAACCTCTGGCTCCGGCCATCCGCCACATGGAAATCGTCGTGGCCGACGTCAAAGTCAGACAGAATCAGGTGTTTCTGGCTTTTGGGAATCCACTTCAATATTTCGTGATCAGTCCGGAAAGCGACCTTCGCATCTATGATTTGGCCTGTGAGCGCGAGCTGCGCCTCTCAGCATTTCTGGCAGATCCCGCCGCCAATGCCCGCATCAATCGGCAATTGAATGATCTTCTGACCAACGGCGAATCGGTTAATACCTGGAGCCGCAATGAAGGCCTGGTCGAAGCCCTCAGGGCCAGGTTTCGCCTACAAAAAGACGACCGATTGGATCATCGCTGGTATGAGCATGTGTTTTTGTATCAGGATGACACCGATTTGGATATCTACCTCACTGCCAGATTACGAGAAGACGGTTCCTGTTATCTGCAGTCTCACTATGCTTCGCGGCAGGGGCTCTATCACACCCGTGTCGAACTCGACATCCCGGGTGGGGATCCGATTGTGAGCTCGCGCGTGCCAACCATTGAAGAAAATAGTCAGCGTACTCGAAAAGGAGCATGGACCATCGAAACCATCACCTTTACCGATCTGGAAGACGAGCAGCTCCTCCTCGCACTGGTGGAAAACCCCCGACAGTCCATCCTGGTGCGATACAGTGCCGGAGGCT
>CAZLKP010000339.1:0-5346 GCA_964560095.1 uncultured Bacteroidia bacterium | reverse complement strand
CGCTTGCTGCTTTTGGTTCCTTCGACTGAAGATTCCGAAAGTCTAAATCACTTCTTATGGATCATAGCGGCTATGTCAATTGCATGCCGAGTTTTCTGATGACACTGATTTCCGGTGTAGCTATCCTACCTGGTTTCTTACGTCTATTATAAAATCAAGTCGTATTGAGGCGTTTACCTCCCAATGCGGCTTTCATGTTTGGTAGGATGACCGCCTTTATTAATTGGGTGGTAAATAGGAACCAAACTGATGACTAAATTCACAGTTTGGTTCCTAAGTTTTATCATTCTTCAGAGATAACCAAACCTAATTCTTTGGCTTTCTTTTTCAGCTCAATGATCTCTTTCTTTCTTTTCTTTCTCATCTCTGCTTTTTCCTCTTCTGCCTTTAAATATACTTCAAAAGCTTTAGAAACATTGTTTGCAACAATGCGCATGTGTGCGGGTGGCAAATTGTTGAAAAAGGACTGAACCTTTGTACCTTTTGGTGTTGATCCCTCCTCAATGTATTCGGAAAAAATCTTCGCTACTTCTGCTGGCTTCATGTTAATAATTGGTTAATTGTTATTTTGAGTAAATATATACTTTTTATTTAGAGTTTTCTAATACAGTAGCTTGTTCCCATCTATGGCTCCCATCCAAAACGGGCAAAAATCTTTCCTGGTAACATTTATTTGTCAAGTCATTCATATTTTTTTTGGAAAGGATTTGGAATTACAAAGAGTGAAATTGACAAGTAGGATGAGCCCATGTTGCTTTAATTGGAATGATGTAAAGAAATAGGTAGATCAAAAGCAGGTCATCCAAATGGGTAACAAATCATTGGTTATTTATGGGATGGTTTATGCTATCGAAAAACATGTAGGCTGCCAAAGCGTATGGTTTGTTCATCCTAAGCAGTGTGTGAGAAACTTCCTTCACCTGCCAGCATTGGCTTTTGAGTTAGCCAAGCTTTTGAGAGTTATATTGCTGGCTGATGCGTCTTCGGAGCAAACCCGGTAGCATCAGTCTTACTCAAAATAGCAAGCCCGGTTATTGGAAAGTGACAAAGGAAAACGAAGAATACAATCGAAAAATTTACCTCAATATTTGAGGGGAGGAGTAGTAATGCATTGGGAAAAAGCGTATCGTACATGACCACAATTGCCATCGTTGGAATATATTTTTATGGACGAGAGAATCATTCGAATCATTGGGTTTTTTTTCTTCTTTCAATTGAATGGTTGCAGCGAGCCTGTCCAATCCGTTGACTTGACTGCCGAATGGGTGTTCACGAAGGGGATAGAGGGACCAGCCACAGATACGAAGGGCAAGGTGTATGCTGTCAACTATCAGGAGGAAGGGACCATTGGGGTAGTCAGCCCCGATGGAGAACATGCCTTGTTTGTCAGGCTTCCAGCGGGAAGTATCGGAAACGGAATCCGTTTTGGCCAGGAGGGCCAGATGTTTGTGGCGGATTACACGGCACATCATGTTCTGGAGGTAAATATGAATACCAAAGACATCCATATTTTTGCCCATGAACCTGAGGCTAACCAACCCAATGATCTGGCAATTTCTCCAAACGGAACGCTTTATGCCAGTGATCCCAACTGGGCAGATAGCACAGGAAATCTCTGGAAAGTTACCCGCGATCAGGGGTTTGAATTACTGGAGTCGGACATGGGAACCACGAATGGAATAGAAGTCAGCCCGGATGGAAAAAGGCTGTATGTAAATGAATCTGTTCAAAGGAGAATATGGATGTATGACATACTCGAAAACGGAGAGGTCTCCCATAAAAAGGAATTTGCTTCTTTTGAGGATTTTGGTCTGGATGGCATGCGATGCGATCAATACGGCAATCTGTACGTGTGTCGGTATGGGAAGGGCACAATAGCCATTTTCTCACCTGATGGGGCCTTGATCAGGGAAATTAATCTGAAAGGAGAAACCCCTTCGAATATCACCTTCGGTCCGGATTACCAACATATTTATATCACCCTGGCTGATCGGGGCTGTATTGAGACTTTGAATGTCGCAGGCCTGGATTTGTAGGGAATCGTTTTGCCTGATTCATTGGCATATCAGGGATGCCCATTGTCGGAAAGCCGAGAAAGGGGACCGCTGCTTCCCCCAAACAAACCGAAGGTCAAGCCCCGGAGGGTATAAGTCATTGGGTAGAATGAATTCTTCTGCTAAATTTCGACCGTATTTTAGCATAAAGCCCCCAATATGAAAGTGTTTTTCCTTCTACTGCTCTCTGGTCTGTTTATCGTTGGTTGTACAAACAGTAATCCAGATATCTCTGGGGCACCATCATCCATGGTCTCTTCCTTCGAAGGCAAAACAGCCACCATCTTCACCACCGCCAGCAACACAACTCTGCGGCTTTCCCAAACCGGCAAAAAGACCTTCGCTCATCGAGATCAGCCCCGCGAAAATGAAGTATCTGTCTTCGTCAATCCGAAGAAATCCTTCCAGACCTTTTTAGGCATTGGTGGGGCCGTGACGGATGCATCTGCGGAAGTTTTCGCCCTCCTGCCGGAAGAGAAGCAACAGGAATTTCTCACCGCCTACTATGACCCGGAAGAAGGAATCGGGTATTCTCTCCTTCGCACGCCCATTCACAGCTGTGACTTCAGTAGCGGCAGTTATACCTACATCGCGGAAGGAGACAAGGAACTGGAAACATTTAGCATTGAGCGTGACCTGGAATTCAAAATTCCATTGATCAAGCAGGCCATTGCCACCGCAGGAGGCACCCTGCTCACCTATGCCAGTCCCTGGAGCCCACCTGCCTTCATGAAAGACAACAACAACATGCTTCAGGGAGGCAAATTGCTCCCGGAACATTACGATACATGGGCCCGATATTATGCCAAATTCATCAAGGCTTACGAAGCCGAAGGCATGCCAATCTGGGGCATTACCATTCAAAACGAACCCATGGCGGTTCAGCGATGGGAAAGTTGTATTTATACCGCCGAAGAAGAGCGTGATTTTCTGAAAAATCATCTGGGACCCATCCTGGAGGAGGAAGGTCTGGGGGACAAAAAGATCGTGGTATGGGATCACAACCGCGACCTGATCAACCATCGCGCTAATACCATTTTTGAAGATCCCGAAGCCGCCAAATATGCCTGGGGCATCGGATTCCACTGGTACGAAACCTGGGCGGGCGGTGAACCGATGTTCAGCAACCTGGGCAACATCAATGAGTCTTTTCCTACCAAAAATCTTCTCTTCACCGAAGGATGCCAGGAGGGATTTCGCGACGATCGCTATCAATATTGGCCGCATGCCGAGCGCTACGGCCGCTCAATCATCAACGACGTTAATAATGGCACCGTCGGCTGGACCGACTGGAATATCCTCCTCGACCAACGCGGAGGCCCCAACCACGTTGAGAATTTCTGCTTTGCCCCGATCCATGGCGACACAGAAACCGGAGAGCTGATCTATACGCCGACCTACTACTACATCGGTCACTTCTCGAAGTTTATCCGCCCCGGAGCGAAGCGAATCAGCACCGTTAGCAGTCGCAGTCATCTGCTTAGTACCACTTTTCAACATGAGGATAATAGCATGGTGACAGTCGTAATGAACCAAAGTGATGAGGACATTGAGTATCACCTCTACGTTGGTGCGGCCGAGGCTGTCACGATGAGGATCCCGGCACATGCCATGCAAAGCGTGGTGGTGGAGTAGGGGAGAACGCGATGTTCATCTTCTGGAGGCAATTCTACCTTAACAACCCTTAATCTTTACATACATGGTAACGAAATGTGGCATTTGGATGGATAAGCGAATCGCAAAAATCGTATCCATCAATGATCAGAGCGAAACACTAACAAACATGGAATCCAGCGTAGAAGAATACAAGCCTCGCGGGGGAAGTGGAACCAAAATAAAAGGCGGGCCGCAGGATGTGGTACAGGACAGCAAATATCTGGAAAGAGAAAAGCAGCAGCTGAGGTCGTTTTTCCAGAGAGTGGGCGAAAGCCTGACTGAAGTGGATGAGTTAGTCGTATTTGGACCTGCCGACACCGGGCGAAAGTTTGTGGACAATCTTCTCAGCGGCCATAGCAACTTTCGCAACAAAAACATTGAGGTGAGAAAGGCTGACAGTATGACTGACAATCAGGTCAAAGCCTGGGTTCGGGAATACTTTGAGTAGCAGTAGCTACGCTTTTCTGTCGACCTGATGCAATAGCGACACTTTTATCAATCACCACACTTATGGCAACACCTGCCATTGTCTTCACTGTTTTAACCGGAATTTTCCCCGTGTTTCAGGGTTGTCTGATCGCATGCCTGCCTTGGGAAGCAGCGTCTATGAAAGGAAAATCCCCCAGAAAATACCCTCCCAGAATGCGTGTGGCATGAAGATAAGGTGTCTACTATGGTTTCGGGAAATCGGGGTAAAAGACCAATAGTTTCTTCACTTCTTCATCCGGGCAATGGCCTCATCCAACATGACTGTAGTAGCTGTGGCTCCCACGCGCGCGACGCCCAGGTCTCGCACCTGTAGCAGATCGTCAAAGGTCCGGACACCCCCAGCTGCTTTTACCTGCACCTCAGGTGCGCTGTGCTGGCGCATGAGTAGGAGATCATGGGCCGTGGCTCCCTGGTAGCCATATCGGCCATCATCGCCCTTGACCATGCCGTAACCGGAAGAGGTTTTGACAAAGTCTGCTCCCAATTCGCTGCAAATTTCACAAAGACGGATTTTGTGGCTGTCTTCCGGTAGGAAATCATTCTCAAAAATGACCTTGAGAATAGCTCCGTGACCATGCACCACCTGCAGCACCTCGGAGATGTCATCCTGCACATAGCCCCAATCTCTGGATAATACTTTGCCGATATTGACCACCATGTCCACTTCTGTGGCACCATCCCTGCAGACGGTGTCTGCCTCGTGAACTTTCGCGGTGGTGGGAGAGTTTCCATGCGGAAAAGCGATCACAGTGCCTACCGCTACGTCGGAGCTTTCTAGCCATTCAGTGGCCATGGCGACAGCATACGGCTTGATGCACACTGAAGCGACATCATAGTTCCGGGCCAGATCACAGCCGGATTTCAGATCGGCATCTGTCATGGTGGGGTGGAGGAGAGAGTGATCAATCATCTTAGCGAGATCACTGGGAGCCGATTGGGTTGCCATAGGTGTGATATTGATTGAAGCCCTGTCAAAATAGGACAGAAGCAGCATTTTTCGTAAATTGAACTACCGTTCCGCGTGGCGCTACCTGGTCACTCAGGTCACTGTTAAGCTACCATCTTTGTCACCAATCCCATATTACTGTGATTTTTTCGATCGTCTCCGTCCAGAGATCCAGCAAAACAGAACCTCGCTATCATCCTC
>CAZLKP010000338.1:0-5392 GCA_964560095.1 uncultured Bacteroidia bacterium | reverse complement strand
TAGCGGGGAATTGAAATAGCAAATGCCAGTACATTCGCCAGAAACGCCGCTCCCCACGCCATTGCCCAGGTCCATGCGCCCAGGGCCACAGCCAGTAGCGCACCGATCAGTAGCAGACCAGGCAAAATCAGCCTGGGTGGCAGAATCATCTGTATGGCTTTATCGAAAAAGTCGGTCTGCCCTTTGGTGAGTAGCGCCCTGAGCGCCTTGCCAAAAAACTGGTTAGCATAGTGAAACTGTGCTGCAATCCAGCGCCTGCGCTGATTGCCGAAATGGGCAGCTTGCACCACCTTTTCATCATAAACCAGGGCTGAAGGCAGATAAGCTACCTTGTGGCCGGATCCAATCAGCTTCAGTTCCAGTTCCTTGTCGAAGCCTCCAATCGCATCCACCCCAGCCATCGTTGTCTTAAACAAGCCATAATCGAAGGCCATCCCTGAACCGACCAACCGCGAACTGAGGTTGACCGCTCTGTGCCCTGCTGAAAAAATGTGATTGTTGATCTCTTCGCTCATCGCATCGAGGATCGCAATCGGCGTGTTGAGATTTTTGGCTACGCGGTGCCCCTGAATCGCTGTAAAACCCGCCTGAAAGGCATTGTTGATGTTTGCGAGTACATCTGCAGCAGCGAGATTATCTGCATCCAAAATGAGCGCGATGTCATAGTCGGCCCCAATCTGATGCATGGCTTTGTTGAGGGCCTTGGCTTTGGTGCTTTTCTCAAATGACACCTCAACGAGGGTGAGCGGCAGGCTCCGCAGGGCATCCAGCGTCTCAGGTTTCATGCTGTCGGCAATGATAACCAGGTCCCAAAGATGGTCGGGATATTCGAGGGTAAGAGAGTGACGAGCGGTGTGAAGAATAACGTCATCCTCCTTGTAGCCAGGAATCATCACCGCAAAGCGGGCCTTGTCATCGGATGTCGGAATCTGCTCATCCCGTTTTGAACGGCTGCTGTGGCCGACAACCGCATAGAACAACAAATAACAGGCTGCACCTCCCAGGTAGAGCAACAATATGAGTGATATGAGCTCAAGAATGATCATAGAGAAACGGGGGTGAGTGATTGTACGGCAGGCTGGGTGGGTAAGCTAGCAGCATGGCGCATGTGCCATCTGATGGAGCGCCAGACTGCCTGGCGGTGTTCCTTAGAAGATCGGTATGTCCACAACGTTTTGGGTGTAACGACTGCCCAGAAGTACAACCTGGCCAGCAGGCCGATCAGCCCGGATCGGTTGCGGCGGATAAACACAAGACGATTGCGGTGGATATAATGCGCTCTCAGGGGGCTGTCGGCCCCGGTCGATGCCGACACTTTGTGCCAGATACGACTTTGGGGCTGAAACATGATCTTATGACCCGCTCTGCGGGCATGATCCACCCAGTCGTGCTCTTCGTAATACAGGAAAAACGGCTCATACATGTATCCAATTTCCTCAAACAACGAGGCCCGGAACAGCATACAGGCGCCATTGGGAAATCCGATTTCCTTTTCTGTGTCATAAGCGCCGTCATCCTTTTTTTTGTAACCAAATTTCCTTCCGCGAAGAGTGATGGGATGCATGTTGGTTGCACCGGCAAACTGGATCAGGTCCGGATGGTCAAAAAAGAACAGTTTCGGGCTCACAATACCCACATCCGGCCGTTGTTCCAGGGTTTGAACCAGCGGCTCCAGGAATCCGGGATCGACTTCCGTGTCGTTGTTGAGCATGAGAATATACTCGCCGCGACAATAAGGGAACGCGAGATTATTCCCTCCGGCAAACCCCAGGTTGTCCGGACTCATGATCAGATGAACCTCCGGAAATTCCTCCTTGATTCTGAGAATGCTTTCATCCTCAGATCCATTATCCACCACAAAAACTTCCACCTGCTGATAGGAAATCTTACGCAAAGAACGTAACATCAGCTCGGTCATTTCGGTCTGTTTGTAATTCACAGAGACAATGCTCACCAGGGGTAATCGCCCTGAGGCTGATTCCCGAGCATGCGTGTGAGGGTGTGAAATCGAAGGTTCAGCCATATTCTTTCCCTTGTTCAAATTCGTTGTGTTTTCCTGTTATCATACCTGCCCCCTAATCTGCTGATCTTGGGGCAAATGCCTGTTCTCTTCTGCTAATCGCAACTCCTGATCGTACATAGGCGCCATCCAGATCATGGGCAGAGCCATACAGACAATGATTCCGGTGGGCATTTGCCCGAGGACCTGGTTGCCATAGCTGGCAATGGCCACCCCGCCAATCGAGGCGTACACCGCCATGGTCTTGTATCTTAGGCTCTGATTCTCCAGATTCCAAACGATATTTCCCCCCTTTCCAAGGAAGAATCCGATAAAAAACACATGGAGACATAGCCCGACAATACCCGTTTCTGCCCATATTTTTACATACCAGCTATCGGTGGGTGTCTCCGCCGGCACGGTACCCGGACTAAATCGCTGCCCCCAATACCCAGCCGTTCCAACGCCTGCACCCAGGGGGCGGGTTTTGAGGTAATTGCGATAGGTCTTTTGGTTTTTGAATCGGGCATTCAGGGAAGGATTATCCGGATCTAGCGCTGTTCGCATTCTCGCAATCGGCTTAACACTTTGAAGCACCATGGTATATTTCAACATTCCAAACACCATTCCACCGGCCAGCAGGCCAATGAGGAGAATGTTGATGCGCTTGGTCATCAGGAGAAACAGAATCCCACCGGCTGCCGGCACTGCCAGGGCCCCGCGGGTTCCCGATATGCCAAACCCAATAAAGGTCATGATGGCAGCAAATGCATACCAGATACGCTTTTTCCACGTGCCCGGACCGATAGCAATAATGCCGCATAACAGCGCCATCATGGCCTGAGAAGCGCCAAATTGCCCCGCATCACTGTAGAAGGAAAATACCCTCAACACCCCAAAGAGCACGTGCTCATCATAGTGTTCCTCCGCATAGAGCCAGTAGTCTTCAGCCGCATCTGTACCGAAAATCTGCTGCCTCAACCCCCATAAAGTACCCAGGAGTGAAACAAACGTGATGATAAACAGGAAGCGATCCAGGTCCCTCGCTTTCCGGAAATAGAAAAATGTGATTCCAAACCCCAGCAGCCAGTAGAAACCGATGCCACGCATCGCATAAAACCAGGCTACCGGGCTGTGCGCCTCCGGATTCACAATCTCCAAAACCAGATAGCCCATCCATAGGGTGATCATCAGCATGAGATCGTTTTTGAGGGGGCTCCAGTCGGTTTGGCGAAAGCGCTGAAACAAAATGGCCAGCCAGGACAAAAACAGCATCACATCAATGCTCATGCCCCAGGGAACCCCCTTGACATAGCGGGAAAGGCCAGAGGCAAAGAACGCCATGAGCAATGACATCACCATGCCAAAGCCGGGTTTGCGGAAGATGTGAACCAGAAACCAAATGACAAAGGGAAGCCCCATAATGGCAGCTCCGCCTATGATCCCCATTTTGGTGACCACCAACCCCATAAATCCCCCAGTCAGCAGCCAGATGAAGCCGCCTGTGACAGTATTCAGGGCATAGGATCCGGTTCTTTTGTCCAGTTGGCTCATATTCCGAAGGCAAAATAATTTACCTATCGTGATTATTTAAAAGCCTCGTAAGGTGAACCAAAAAATGACCAGTTTCTCCATGAAAGAAAACGGAGAATCCGGCCTCTGTTTGCGCAGGGAGGATAAGCAAGCTCAACCTCAGGATGGCTTCCGGCCAATCACCTGGATGGAGTTGCCGCGCTTTCTGCCTGATCTCAGGTTGTCGATTCTGACAAACAGCTTCGACAGCGGGAGCACGGCCAGTTGTACCACCGGGCCCAGTTTTTTACCAAAATAGCTCAACTCCCATCCCAGACGAGAGAACCACCCGTCAGAATAGACCGCATATTCGATCTCAAAACCTTCTCGCTTGAAACGATTGACCAGATCCTCCAGTTCATATATCTGCCCGATGTGCTCTTCTTCCAGCCACGCTTTGTGGTTACCAAACCAGCTCTCCGGCGCAATGATGTGCTGCTCTCGGCTCGGCATCTTGACCAGCAAACGGCCGCCGGGCTTGAGCCGTCCGAAGGCCTGGGAAAACGGCATATCCGGCTCCAGAATATGCTCAAATACATCCACAGAATAAATCAGGTCGAATTGCTTCCCTGCCGGAAGGGTTTCGATCAGACCCAGATGGGAAGATAAATTGGTGAGACCTTCCTGGCAGGTGATTTTTTCCAGAAGGTTGATTTTGCGCCTGTGAAGCTCCAGGCCCGTCACCCTCGCATGCGGCAAGGCTTTGGCCATCATCACGGCGTATTCGCCAAACCCGCACCCCAGATCCAACACATCCTCCATCTCCGCCAGGGGCATCCGCTTCATGATCTTCCGAAATACGAGTGAGCGAGCATAGTTCCCGACGTTGGTGTAGCCGAAAAAATATGAAATAAGCTTTGCCAGACCAGGACGGCTGGACATTCGCTGGCTGGTAATAGCTTGGTGGCTACCAAAAGTGACTCCCATAACTATGAGTTTCTTGTGTGTTCTGGCAATTAGGCATCCATCAGGATCCCCTGACCGCAACTTGATTCTGACTGGCGCCAGAAATTCTTTAGTCCTAATGTTTACATGTCCAATATATTCGGCCAGATACCCAAAACACACCCTGCTGTAAGGTATTAGGGGGTTCTATCGGTCGGAAAATGTAAGACGAGGAAGAATTAAGTACGCTGCAAGGTATCATGCCACTCAGCCAGCCAATCGGTGAGTTGTTTTGCCCGTGCCTCCCAGCTATGGTTGTTGGCAAATGCTTTTCGTGCTTCCCGGCTTGCTGCAGTATCTTTATGCCAGGCATTCTGTGATGCCTTCAGAAACGTATCCGGCTCATCAGCGATGCCAATGATCTGTTCAAAATCTGAAAGATCGCTAAAAGACGTACTTACCACAGGGAGTCCGGCAGCCAGGTACTCATTGATTTTGAGAGGATAAATGAAGCGGGTAAACTCATTTTTGACGAATGGAATTAACCCTACATCCATTTTTCTGACCCATGCGGGCAGGTCTGCCGGTTGCTGGGCGCCTGCCAGTTCCACGCGGGGATGCTGGCTGAGGCGCTCCCGAATTTCAGGTTCCATGATTCTCCCCACCATGAGCAGGCTGGCTTCCTTCCAGCGATCCAGAGTTCCCAGCACAAGATCCAGGTCCAGCCGATCATCAATGCTGCCCAGATATCCCAAAACCGGACCACCCGATGTCCGGGGCTCGGGCTCGAACGCCTGCTTAAACAGATCGAGGTTCACGCCGTTTTTGATCACGGTGCCGGCTTTTCCGGCAGGTAATTTTTCATCCAGAAGAGGTTGCGATGAGGTGAACAATCCATCCACTATCTGCAGGTATTGCTCTTCCAGCCTCGGGCCG
>CAZLKP010000337.1:0-5392 GCA_964560095.1 uncultured Bacteroidia bacterium | reverse complement strand
TGCAGGTGAATTTCCATGACTTCTCCGACAAACAGCAGGGTGGCATTAGCAGCCACCCGAAGAAATTCTTTAAATTGGAGACCGATCTGTAAATGGGACTGGCCGACATAGGGAGCTGGAAATCCTTCTGAAAAAACAGGTTCCAGCCCGGTTTCGTCAAATTCTGACACATCTTCGGGGTATCTGGCGCTAGCCTGATGCGCCTGTTCGACGAACGGCTCCCTTACCATGTTCAGGGTGTAAAAGCCCGTTCGCTTGATGTTATCGACGGTGTCTCGCTGCACCACTTCCGGCCGCATCAACATGCCCATCAGTGGCGGATTGGCCCCCACGTGTAGCACGGAGCTGAGCAGCGACAGGTTGGTGATCCCATCCGGGCTGATGGTGCCGCACAGCGCCAGGCTCTTGAAGCCCGAGAGGCTGTTCACAAAGTTGCGGCGATACTCTTTGGGGAATCGGTCAATATCGGCCCTGCGTACAGTCTTTAATTGTGTCATTTTTGTCAGAAATTCATAGAATGGCTGCCCATCGGCTTCCTTTCCCTACAACAATACAAGCAATGTAACATGGACAAAACCTCACCGCCAGTGGAGTGTTTTGCAAAGTTGCTTTTTGAGGCTGATTCTTAGTCGCATCCATTCACCGATAAACCATCAACACATCTGCCTGAACGCCAGCTCCTGAGGAAAAACGGTACACATAACTCCCTGGTTCCAGGTTTCTCACATCCAGTTCAATCTGATGGTCCCCAGCCTGTAGGAGGACATCATCTACTGGGCTGGCAATGAGTTTTCCTGTGACATCATAAATGCTGATAGAAATGTATTCGGGTCGTTCCAGGGTCACTGGCAAATAGCATAGGTCTTCGGCTGGATGAGGATAAATCTTCCCGAGCGCCGGCCCCTGGTTTCTCCCTGGATCCAGTGAAGTACTGATGGTCACCGTTGCGTCTGGGTTGGTATCAGGGGCCTGCGGAGGAGCCTCCACGTTGCCAGCTTTATCGGTGGCGACAGAATAAAACCGATATGTCGTACCGGGCTCACCAATGAACAGATAGCTGGTATCTGCCTCGTTTTTCAAATAGGGCAAATACGCTTCCCCGTCTGCACTGACATAAATCGTAAACCCTCTCACACCGGAAATATCGTCTCTGCCCGTCCAACTCATCACAAACATGCTATCAGTGGGCATGGTAGCTGGCTGAATGACCTCCGATTGAGGAGGAACGATATCCAGCACGTTTTTCCAGGTATTAGTCACGATCGGGTCATTGTTATCGAAAATGATGTCTGCAGCATTGTCAATCTGAGTTCCGCCGCTCAATCCGGGAAGTAACTCGATGGAATAAGTCACATAGCCTTCTCCTTCTGGAGGCTGTACGTTTGGGGGCAGAAATCCTTCAAACACCGCCTCAGTCAGTTGCAAGGTGGTGGTATCCAGGGTTGTAAATGACCAGGTAATCCTACCCGAGGTAGTATCCAGAACCCCTTCTACCTGGAGATAGTTAGGCTGACCGGGCCGTAAGTCGTAAACATCCACAAAGGAACGACTGCGGTTAACCACAGGAATTCTGACGGAATCAAATCCGTACCCCAAAAACTGGAAGGTGCCCAGATCAAATACGGAAGTATCCAAGGTGTCAATCACTGTGACCGTTTGTGCAGCAGCAGTGGCTGTATCAATGTTTTCAAAATTGATCGTGTAGGTCAGTGCCCTATCATCATTGATCCAATTGTCACCCGGCACGCCGGGTCCGGTTTTGGAATTGGGATCCAGGGAGAAAAATCCAAACAGCATTTTGGTAATGGCACCATTTTCGCCGAAGCACTGTTCCTGAGCCTTGACAGCATTGTTCACCAGAGATATCCCACCTACCCCATTTCCCACAATTTTGATGGCCTGGGATCCGTCTGCAGCCATTTCGACCAGTTTCGCTGTGAGGGCAGCTCCTGGATTAGCCAGTTTTAGCGCCAGGGGACCACAGTTCACGATCAGATCCATCAACGCCATGGTGGGACTGACGACCCCCAGGGTGGCATCGGTGAAGGTGGGAGATTCCTTGTGTGCATTTCCGCCAAGAAACGAGGTGATTCTGTCTTTGATCCCGGTCAATTCTCCACTCCCCCCAAAAACCGCATTTCCGAGGGAGGCACCAGCATCGACTACATTCGTGAGCGAAATCAAGCATCCAGTGATATCGCCGCCAATAAAGGAAGCAAAATCCAAAACCACATCAGCGAAGGCCCGCAAACAGTCCGCGATTTTGGCTGCACTGTCGCTTCTCACGTTCGTGTATTCCAGAAATGGACTGAGTACATGTGCCGTGATCGGGATTCTTTTATTCCCCACTGTCACGTTGGCAGAAAATTCTATGGTATGCGTTCCGGGAGGCACGCGCGTCAGAAAAAAAGCCATCGCCTCATATCCGCCGTTTCCGGCTGAGTCAATCGGAATGCTGATTCTCGGATCATCCAGCACCGTAGAGTCTCCCCCATTGCTGATAAACTCCTGACGGGAAGCCTGGTAGGGGCCAAAGGTACGGGAGTCGATTACATTGAATTCTGGGAAAATAGTCCCCTCCCCGGTTGGAATTCCTTCCACTACAATCGGGACCATTAGTGCGTCGGCATTGCCAGCATTCTCCAAAATGATCGTATAAGTATTGAAATTCCCAACCCTGCTGAACGAATTTCCTGTCATATTGATGCTCAGACTAGGAAAGACGAGTGGCTCGACCTCAAATCCTTTGACAGCCGAATAGGCCACGGTGTCATTCAACAGGTATTGAACATCATACTCTCCAAGAGTGGCGCCTTCCAGCGACATGGTGAACCACAAATTTTGTTCATTTAGCCAAATGACCGTATCCGGAACCAATACGACGCCACTGGTATCAGCCAGAGAAAACTGGACATGGGTACTGTCCTCTGGAAATCCATATCCAATGATACGGCCGGTGATGAATCCATTTTTACCGGCTGTGGATGGAACCGCCCCTTCCAGCCCCCCAACAGTAAATACCTGTTGAACGGTATCAACTCCACATTCATTGAACGCAAAAAGATTCACCTCATACGCACCGATACCAGGAAAAAAATGATTGGGATGTCTGGCTGTATCCGTTGTCCCGTCATCAAAGTCCCAAAAAACGGAATCGGCATCAGAAGAGGCATTGGTAAACGAGATAAAATTACCATACTGGTCTGCATCGAATGAAGCAATCGGACCATAATCCGTACAAATATTGACCTGCCTGCCTTCATATAAGCTCCAGACCAGATCGGAGGTCTGAACCCGGATGAACAACCTGTGAAGTCCCAATGATAGCCCAGCAGGCACACCGATCTGTTCGTCAATGAGGGCAGAATTCCCCATATCCTGAATCAGCAGGGATAAGCCATTCCCTACTCCGGGATCCTGATCCCAAAAATATTCGGCCTTCACGATCGGTAATCCGATATCATTAGCAACCAAAAACGGATGACTTTCGCCCAAAGACCAGACCCCACTCTGGTTTTTTGCCCTCATGGTCAACACATGGATACCCGGACTCAGACCAGAGACTGGGACACTGAAGGATTGCCCAACAGTATCCCCGGGTGCAGGAATCTGAACCAGTGTCCCATTGCCGACACCTGGATCTGAATCAACGAAATATTCCAGCGCATCAATCTGGCTTTGCGACAGCAATGATAAGCCCGCGAATATAAACAGGAATGTATGGATGACTCGTTTCATGTTATCTACGATTGGGGGTAAAGCGGAATGAAACGATGACTATGGATCCTCCGCCTTAATGGCTTTGACATGAACCTGAAGAACTCCACCGGCAGGAACGGTGAGGTTGTCAATGCTGAATTCGGTAATCTCAGGGATCACGGCATTGCCGCTGATCGTAGCCGATGGAACTCCGTACAATCCAATGTCATCTCCTGTGGATCCTGATCCACCAGCTGGTGAACCGGCACCCAGTCGCCAGTCCGTTACCTGCCATTGGCTGGTTTGGCTGGTCAGAGAGGCATTGAGAAACAGGGGATTTTGATCAATCACATTCCCGGTTGCGGTAGCTCCTGTAGGGATATTGGGATTCGTAGCGCCAAAGGTCAGATTATAATTAAATGTGCAGGAAGTACAGGCCTGAAGAGCTACCCCATAGAAGATGTTGTCCTCCATCAGCAAGTTGGAACAACTGTTGGCAAACAAATCCCCAATCGCAGACTGGTTTTGAATGAAGATATTGTGCCGGAGGGTATGGTTCAGGCATTGATAAAGCCTTCCACCCACCAAATTATTTTCAATGATCCAGCCAGAGGAATTTAATCCGGGAGAGATCGCATTAGGATTGACGACACCATTGTCCAGGCGGATGACATTATCTCGGAGGATCCAGTTTGAAGAGCCGTTTTGTGAGTTTCCGTTAATGGCCCGCTGGGTAACACAACCCTGAATCAGGATATTGGCCACGCCATCGGCATCAGTAATGGTTCCTGTAACCCGGATTCCAATAACCCTGCTTCCAGCTGATCCAGTTCTGAAGAAAACAGAGCCTCCAGCCCCTCCAGCTCCACCTAACACAGCCATGGTTCCGTGCTGGGTCCTCGGCGTTTTTCCGGGCCCGATCAATGTCAGTGGCTTGTCAATATTGTAGGCTCCAGAGAAATATTGACTGGAAGATCCATGGATATAAATCGTATCTCCAGAGACAGCAGCAGCAATAGCAGACGGAATATCAGTATACTGAGCTGGTTGAGACGGATCGTTACTAACAGTTAGGACATCGGCTGCCCCAACTACCGGCATACAACAAATGACCAGGAGGACAAATGACTTCATAATTCTGGGGTTGGAAAAAATGACTACTGGGATCTCCCGACTAACCTAGCGTGACAGCAAGATACTCCGATAGTGAATATACGAATAATATTGTAAATCAATTAGTTAGCAATACCCTTCAGCTCGTCTCCATCCATATGCCATGTTCAGTCTCAATGCCCGATATAACCGGATTCGCATTCTGGGCAATATTCCAGATGCGAATATATGGTTGCTAGGCACTTCAGATGGCGATCCCTTTCACTCGGTCCATTTTCTGAACCACAACCGTTTAAGACAACAACCAGCGCAATAATCTCTGAATCTGAGGGTGTAATCAATTTCTTCAGATTTTTGTACATGATTTCATCAAAACAATTGATGTCAAAGCCATTCCCTGACCCACCCACTCGCCCCCCGAAACCGACACGACTCCGAAGCCACCTCCCCCGCCTTGCGCAGACCTTCTATCACATCCCCTGTTTCGAGGTAATACCAGCAAAAAGCCCCGTGAAATACATCGCCAGCCCCCAGGGTGTCAACGATTTCCACCTCGGGAACCCGAATGCTGCGTGTTTCA
>CAZLKP010000336.1:0-5399 GCA_964560095.1 uncultured Bacteroidia bacterium | reverse complement strand
ATTTGGGGTGAAGATGTTTGGTTTCAGGTGGTGCCCAGTCCCAGCCCCAGTCTGTCGCTTCCCGGCTCCAGTACCAGGCATCGTCCTGCCAGTGTGGCACTTCTGCATCCACACAGCCTTCGGACTCGATCAGGTATTTGTCCGGAGCCTTCTGATGCGCGTATTGCAACACCTCTGGGAACCATTCTGTCGTGCTGGCATACCAGTGGATGGCCGTTCCGTCAAAATACCGGGCGGCCTCCGGGTCGTCATACATCACATCCACCCAGTGTTGGAGTTCATCCCGGTTTTGGTCATAGCCCAGGATCTTGACGTCTCGGCCATCTGCTTGGAGTTTTGGGCCGAGATGGTCGCGAACAAAAGCGGTCATCTCTTCGGCGCTAAAATGCATGCTCTCCCAGTTTTCGGCATTCCCCAGGGGTTCATTTTCCACGGTGATGCCCCAGATATCAATTCCTTCTTCGCGGTAGGCACCAAGATATTTGGAGAAAAAAAGGGCCCAGGTGTCGCGATATTCCGGCAGTAGTTTGCCGCCCCGCCAGTCGCCGTTGTCCTTCATCCACGGTGGAGCGGTCCAGGGAGAAGCAATGATCCGGAAGCCATCGGAGGAAATATCCTGCGCTTCTTTGATCATGGGAATCAGATCGGGGCGATCTTCTTCAACGCTGAAATGGGCCAGCTCTTTGTCGTCCGGCACAGGGGCATAGGAATAATTCCCAAGAGAAAAGTCACAGGAGTTGATGTGGGTACGGGTCAGGGAATAGCGAGCCCCTTCGTCGCCAAAATAGCCTTCCAGGATGTTGCGACGGTTGTCTTCACTCAATTGGTTGAGCAGGTAGGCGGAAGCTTCTGTAAAGGAACCGCCAATCCCAGTAATGGTCTGGTAAGTTTCCTCCGGTTTGAGGGTGATCCTCGCAGCAGAGTCGTTGTTGTGCGATACCTGCGTCACAGCCTGGAGTTTATTGCCTTCGGCAGAGGTTTCAACAATGTCCACAGAGAGGGCTTTACTACCTGTATCCTTGTTGGTGTTACAAGCCATGAGCAGGAAAATGAGGCCGGTTGATAAAAGTGTTGAGATTCTCATAACAAGGGGGTTTCAGTTCAATGAGATGTCAGGATGTTATCGGGGCGATACATACAGGCTTTCAGCCAATCGGTTTTTTTGTTCCCTGCCTGATCTTCTTCATATATGTGCTTCATGTGTTGCTGGGAGGCTGGTTGGAGCGTGGGTTGTGTTATGGCATGGGTGGTACCAGCGCCTGGTCCAGCACCACCTGTTCATCGCCACTGTGGGTTTTTTCAATGGGGTTTCCATCGCGGGTCAGCCCCTCAAATATGCCCTTGTCAACCAGATCCCAGATCGCATACTTGGCCTGGCCATTCACGGTAAACAGCCCGAAATGATTTTCCGAGCCACCTGGGTTGGCTGCATCTTTCCAGGGCTCGTCAAATGCCTCAAAATAGAAACAGGAGAGGCCGGCTTCGTCTGTCCAGTCGCGCACGTGTTGATGATACAGCGCCAGCTTGTATTCGTCACAGGCCCGGGAGCGGGTAGGGCTGTAAAGTCCGTTGGAAAAACTGGCCCAGCCAGTCTCAGTGATGTGGATGGGCTTGTCCACGCCCAAGCTGAGCATATAGTTACGCACCGAGTCATACTGAGACATGGCATAGCCTTTGGCCCGCAGCATCGCCGCCTGAATCCGGACGCTGTCAGAGTCATTGGCCTCTTCCGGCCTGCTGGTCCAAAAGACCGGGTTGTAATGGGTGTCATGCATGGGGTAAGTGTGCATCGCGATGAAGTCCACACGCCGGATGAGTTCGTTGAGGTCCTCCACGTGATACTCGCCTCCGCCACCGCCCCAGGAAGCAAAATTGTCGGAGCTGGTGATCCACAGACCCTCGGATAATTCCCCACTCGCTTTGAGTTCCTGTAAGTGATTGACCCATTTCAGAATGACCCAGGGCTGCACGTAGTAACTGGCTGCCCATTTTACCATCGCTTCATTTCCGACAGCGATGACCTTGACGATATCCGGATATTGCTGAGCCAATTCTACAGCTCGGGCGATTTCCACCTCGTTGCGGGCACTTTCCTGCTCATGGTCGGGAGCCATATCAGTCCAGGCATTCAGGCAGTCGATCCAGGCACCGAGCATCACATACATCTCGAATGACGGATCCTCTGTTTTGAGCTCGCGGATGGCCGCCAGCACATTGGCGGCGTGCGGCAGGTGGACCTTATAGGTTCGTAGCACGCGAATCCCCATGGCATGGAGAATTTTCATGTCCTCTTTGAGCTGAGGGATCGTTGGCTCCATGTCGTGGTCAGGATCCCGGTATCCTCCGTAAGAAATCGCCTGGAAGTCGGGATTGCCCAGAATCTCTGCAGCAGTACGTTCGGGTACAGGTTGGTTCATTCGCTTGTTGTCATCGACAGAATTGTCTGTTTCTCCCGGCCCGCAGGCGGTACCAAACAGGAAAATCACGAAGATAAATGTGAAATGTCTCATGGGGATTTACTTGAGAATGTGAGGAGGAATCCAGACGTCTATTCGCTGCATGGTCCCGCTTCTGAGGAACAATGACCTGCTCGAATTTGCATCCAGGGCGGATTCCTTGCTTTGAACCTGGCTACCATCCTGGTGATAAATGGTTATGGAACTCTCCTCTCCAAGATGGTAAACCACCGGTACCTGGCAGTAGGTGAAAGCCAGGCTGCCGACGGGCAATTCGAGCTGTAATTCATTATCATCAAGGTCCAGATAGTGGAATGTTCGGGGCTTGGTCAAAAATTCCGTCTTGCGAAGGAAGGTCGGCTCAACATGCAGGCATCCTTCCCTGACCTTTACTCCCAGTTCTCCGAATCGGCTTAGGATATCCTCTTTCACCTGTCCGGTCATACCAGGTTGTTGGGCTCCTTTGCCGCCTGGGGTATGCGAATAGGGGTCTGTGGGAAAGGCACCGTACAGTTCGGGTGATTTATGGACTCCGATACCAGCATTGATCTCGTAATAATGCTCAAGCAGACGCCCCACTGTTTCAGGATCTGTCCCTGCTTCAATGGCCTTCTCACAGCATTCATAGGCCGCTAGTAACAGTTTTGAGACCATGTGCCAGTAGATGGAGCCCAGTCCTTCATAACCGTAGAATGTGCCGGACCGTCCGGTAAAGGCTTTGTGGTTAAAGATTTTTTCATAGATGTCCAGGATCTGGCCGTGCTCTTCAGCTACCAATGGGGCATAGTCTGTACCATCCAGAGCTTTGAGCGCTTTATTGAGGTCGCCGGCATTGTTGAAACTGGCATTGAAATGAAAGTTGCCTTCCACGTCCTCTTCGATGAGGGCCTTGTTGCCGTTCTTGACCATCTGTTGGAGGAGAGAAGACGATTGGACCAATTTTGGCGGAATGTTGTTTCTCTCCAGGAATCCTGGCAGCTCCTTATTGGGGTAGAGCAGGTAGCTGTACTGGTCCGGGCGGAACAATTTGCTCCCCTTCATGGCATCAAGCACGGCGAGTACCTCTTTTGGTTTCAAATACCCACTGCTCAGAACGGCAACTTGTCCTTCCAACATTTCATTGAGGCAATCAATGCGCACCCCATCTGCCTGAACTGTCATCAGGTTGTAGGCGTGATAGAGGTTGTCATCACGGCGGTTGGCTTTGATGCTGTGATCGACATATGCCAGACTTGTACGTAGAAATTTGACCAGGTCTGCCTTGTTCATCACCTGAGATTGGCCGGTGAAGGATCGGGAATAAATGGCAGAGCGATATTGTCCTCCTGCTTCTCCCAGAGCATCCAGGATAGCTTTGCGCTGCTGATCGGAAATAGCGCCTTGCAAGACACTTTTGTGCTGTTCCAGGGCATGGTGGATATGTCCGAAAAAGGAGACCAATTCCTCGGAAATCTGATATTCACTGTCCGAAGCGTTTTCGATGGTCTGCAGAAAAAAATGGAGGAAGCGGCGCAAATAATAGAGGGTGACCATTGACACCCCATTTCCTACCAGGGCATTATTGGCATCATTCCATTCAGGGCGCTGGGTATTCATCCAGATCCCCCCTTCAGGAATAAAATTGGATAATTTTGCCAGCACCGTAGCCAGGATTTTCTCCATGAAATTGACCTGGTGGATCTTGCCCGACTGGTTGGTGAGCAGGGCCCCGTCAGCTCCCATAGCATCTCGGCGCTTCCGAATCGCTTCATCTTCTTTTTCGTCAAAAATGATGGTGTCTTTGGGATCCAGAAGAATATCAGCGTAGGGTTTGATTTTATAGGGGACATTGGCATAAACAAACATAGATTGCTGCCACATCTCCGATAGCCGGCCCGGCTGATGATCTTCCAGGAACTCCAAAAACTTCAGCAGGTAAATGATCTGGTGGTCCCCCCAGTACCCGATATAGGACCAGGGATCGTCGGGTTCGATGGTTTCCCAATCAAATCCATCCTTGGTGACCCGATAGGGATTATACCCGTCGAAGGTAGATGCATTGAGAAATCTGGCGATCATCCCTTCTACAAAATCGGGGAATGAATGCACGAGGGCTTCCCAGTTTTGGAAAATATCACGCCAGTTGCCCTGATAATCTAGAATCTTGGTGCCATCTTCGTTTCTGGTATTGATCGAAAACTGGTTCCAGGGGCGGCTGGGGTCGCCATGGCGGCGGCTAAACTTTAGTGGCATGTATTCCATGCTCAGCCTCTGAAAGTGCGGATCACTCACTGCGGTGAGCCGCTGCCGCAGCTCTTGCACCGTAAAACTTTCCGGCAACTGTTTCAGAAAGTCGGCCTGGTTGGCGCTGACCTCCTGATTTGCGTTGGCCAGGTATTGCTCAAAATCCCACTTTTCAATCTGGTAGTCGTTATCGAAGATCCCGCCTCTCATGATGTTAAACAACACATTGCTGAAATGGCGGGCATCGCGAAGGGGATCCTCGGTGCATTGTAGGGCATCTGCTGTGGCATTGAGGTCCAGCAGCTTGCGAGTTCCCTGATCCACATCCTGTTCTACTGCCGCGAGCAATTCCGAGTCCTGGCTTATCCGCTGAATGAGCTGGACGACTCCGGAAGCATTGTGATTCACATTGGCGATGATGACCCAGTTTTTATCAGATCCTGCCTCCAATGTGGCGTGGGTGTGAACGAAATAGGCTCCTTTTTCCCCTTTGATATCCGTTTCCAGTTGTACTTCCCCAGAATCCCTGAATGAAGCCAGTTGCTTGGATGACAACAGGTAGGTCGGATTGTTCAGCCCCAGAGACCAAACCACGTTTGCCTTGAGGGCTTCGCTGGGCTCTGCTTTGTCAACAATGACCGCACTCAGGGCAAAGATTCCCAGGCCCGAAGACGCGTGAAGCTCGCTTCGCTTGTAGGCATCAACCAGATTGCTGGTATT
>CAZLKP010000335.1:0-5401 GCA_964560095.1 uncultured Bacteroidia bacterium | reverse complement strand
GCAGAAAATTGCCCTCGCACGGGCCTATATGAGAAATGCGCAGTTGCTGATATTGGATGAACCCACTTCCGCCCTGGATGCCCGGGCTGAGTTTGAGGTGTTTGAGCGATTTGCTGATCTCACAGAAGGGAAAATGGCTGTATTGATTTCCCATCGTTTTTCTACAGTAAGAATGGCGGATCGCATCCTGGTACTGGAAAAGGGACAGGTGAAGGAAATGGGTTCCCACGAAGAACTGCTCCATATGAATGGGACTTACGCCGAGCTGTTTCGATTGCAGGCAAAAGGATATTTGTAGTCCTACTTAATCTCGGGGTTACCATGCCTACCTGTTACCGTATCATTTTCGTCTATTCATCAGAAATTGATCGTATCACCTATGTCCTTTCAGGTACTTCATACTCTGGAGCTAGCTTCCAAGCTTGACCGTGAATCACAATGGCAACTGATTCAGAAGTTAACCATTCTGATGTAGCATCAGGAGGAGCATGCTGATGAATTGCCTGATTCATGGAAACAGGAAATGAACGAAAGGCTGGATCAATTGGACCGTGGAGAAATGGGGACAAGAAACTGGCGCGAAGTATTGGAAGAACTCAAAACCCGATAAATTGGACTGGGAACTGAATATTGCGCTTGTCGCTGGAGTGGATCCAGGCAGGTGGAAGTCCAGGTAAGTGGCGTTCATATCCTTTTGGAAAAGGTTGCGTAAATGAACAAACACCAACTTGATATTTCACACCATGAACACGCTCTTTGCTCTGTTCCTCCTGTATGTTCTGATTCGGGGAGTTGACTCTCTGTTTGTCGTGGAAAAGAAACCCCAAAAGGCCAAATGCAAACGCTGTGGGATCGAAATTCCGGCTGGAGAAGACCATTGCTACTATTGTGAAATCGGCGAATACAGGATTTGGAAGCGAGACCATAAGGTTAGGCAGTGATCGGGGGTGGTTCCCCGCCAATATCCTTGTATATTTCGACTTAAACCGAAATCAAGGACTATGCCTCGTTCGATTATTGCCGGAATCGGCTACTACGTTCCGGAAAACGTCGTGACCAACGACGACCTCGCCAAGCAAATGGACACCTCCGATCAATGGATCCGGGAGCGTTCAGGCATTGAGCAGAGAAGATATTTCACCCCAGGCAAAGACACCTCTGCCAACATGGGAGCCCGCGCTGCCGAAATGGCCATTGAGCGTGCCGACCTCACCAATGATGACATTGATTTCATCATTTTCGCGACCCTCAATCCCGATTATATGTTTCCGGGTTCAGGTGTGCTCCTACAGCGCGAAATGGGCATGAATAAGCGCGAAATTGCGGCCCTGGATATTCGGGCTCAGTGCTCCGGATTTGTGTATGGTCTTTCCGTTGCAGATCAGTTTATCCGCACCGGTATGTATAAAAATATTTTGCTGGTGGGCGCAGAGATCCATTCCTCTGGCCTTGATTTTTCAGATGCCGGACGGGACGTAACGGTGCTGTTTGGTGACGGTGCCGGTGCTGTGGTCCTCCAGGCTTATGAAGGAGAAGACCGGGGGATTCTCACCACCAAAATCCACTCTGATGGAGAGCACGCAGAGAAGCTGGCGGTCCTTACACCATCTGGACATGAAAAGCCACATTTGTCTCATGAAATGATCGACGAGAGACGAATTTATCCGATCATGAACGGGCGCTATGTGTTCAAATTTGCCGTGGAAAAATTTCCCCAGGTCATCATGGAAGCCCTCAACGACCAGCATCTGTCGCCGACAGATATAGATCTCTTAGTGCCCCACCAAGCCAATCTGAGAATTTCTGAAGCCGTGAGGCAGGTGCTACAGCTTCCCGAAGAGAAGGTCCACAACAACATCATGAAGTATGGTAATACTACGGCGGCATCCATTCCGATTGCCTTAAACGAGGCCTGGGAGCTTGGTAAGGTAAAAAAAGGCGACCTGGTGTGCCTGGCCGCCTTTGGAAGTGGATTTACCTGGGGATCCGCTCTGATTCGCTGGTAGTCAGCAAAGCATTATTCGGCCAGATCATATTGCTCCAGGAAATATTCGAGGCGTTCCTCCCCCCAGGAAGGCCAAATCTCGCTGGGAGCTTCGAATGCCGCATATTTCTCCCTGGCGGTGAGAATACTGGGCTTTGCTGCTTCCGCACCGCCACCGAAAAACGCCGGCATAAACCAGGTGTTCTGGCCGCGGAGCAGATAAATTCTGGGGTTGTCGGGGTTCAGTTGTTCTGCTTCGAAAAGGGCTGAACGCTGATGCATGGTCATTTCCGGGCCTCGATTTGCCATGTCCACCTGGATCCGGGCCTGATAGAGATAAGCCTGCAGGACCAACAGCTCGGATTCTTCTGCCTGAATGGCCGTAGCCCGGTCAATGGCGGCCTGTGCCAGATCCAGCAATGAGTCTTTGACGGTTCCTCCGGCCATATCAAATGACTGCATTATGTGGGTATAGGCCAGATAATAGCCAGGCAGCCATTCTTCCGGATATTCGCCCTCAGCCTGCTGAAATGTCTGTGCAGCCAGGGCATAATGAATCTCTGTTTCGGTGGAATTCAGTAGCTCTATTCCTCCTTTCATGTGCCGCTGGTAGGCGCGCTGGCTTTGACCGATAGCAAGGCTTGAGATCATCAGGGAGAGAGAAAGAAAAACGACTCTATACATGGCTAATATGGGTTGATTGTGATTCCTGTTCCGGCGACTGTGTGGCGCCGATGACAATCTTAATTAGGATCTTCTTCCCCGGTTTCATGAAATCATTCTGATGAACTGAGCAGGAAGCAGGATCAAGTGTACAGAGCCAGGAGAAAAGGGGGGCATAGTATGGGGCACCCGACTGGCAAAGACAAGGAATTGATGTTACGTGCGATTCCTTCCATTGCATCCTGCTTATCCGGCAACTGGTAGCCAGTCCTAAACCTGGTAGTGATGAACAAGATAGTACTTGACAGAGCAATAGAGCCATTGAGCTGATCGTCAGTCCAGTGAGACGTGGCGCCCACATGTCAGCCCTGGTGGAGTCTCACACCCAAATCAAAGGTGTGAATGGGTTGTATGCCTACGGAGGGATCGGCCCTCATCAATGAGTAATACCGTTAACCCTGGCGCCACTTTTTTCGATTATCTCAAGATTTGTGGGGAATGACCCCAAAAAGTATCGGAATTATCAGAACGAAAACGGAGAAAATGAGCCCCCTAAGGCCTTACTTGCTAGCAGTATGCAGGATGATTGTCGCAACCGATAAAAGCAGAGAAGGATTTTTCATGCCCGAAGATAAAATTTCCCTTATTCTGCAAAAAATACAGCTGGATACTCCACGACGCCTTTGATGCCCTGAATCCCATTGCCCTGCAGGTCGAGCACCATGCAATTCTCCTCTGGCACAGGAAAGGGAAATTCAATCCCGTAGTCGGCAGCCTGGCGATATCCGAACCTCGGATAATAATCTTCGTGGCCCAGCAGCACAATGGAGGAGTGCCCCAGTGTCCTGGCGATACGATGACCTTCCAAAATCAGGGCCGATCCTATGCCGCGATTCTGGTATTCCGGATGCACAGACACAGGAGCCAGCGCCAGCGCCTGATGGGTTTTGTGCCCTCCTATGACCTTAACTTTTGTAAACAGGATATGCCCGACGATGTGATCGTCCAGCTCAGCAACAAGTGACAGTTCAGGGATAAAAGAGGTCGAGCGCCTCAACCTGGACACAAGCTCGTGTTCGCTGTGGTCACTATCTTCCATTTGGGCAAAGGCTGCCTCAATCACATTGACCACCTGCAGATAATCACTCAGCGTTTCCTGACGTATGATCATGCCCAAACATAGCAAGAGAAATGCTGAACAGAAATAGTTCGGGTGTTCGGATTACAGAAAAAACTCTCAAAAAGCCGCAATTGTGTCGCAGTCGCTCTTTTTAGACCTACAAAAACCAGCCTCAGGCAGGAATCGCTGAGGCTTCTGTCACAGGAAAATCCTGGATAGATTGAAGAACCATGCGCCGGTAGGTGTCCAGGCACACTTGTCTGAGGTCCGGGCCAAAGCCCAAGTGTAGAAAAGCTTCGCCCCGCCAGCATGTTTCGGATTGTGGAATCACCGGACGAAAATCCTTTACCTTCATATGTAAATGGAAGGCGAGAACATTGAGCACTTCTATCGGGTGATGGCGCCATTGATTGGCTTCCAGCACCAAACAATCAGCTCCCAGGCTTTTGAGCCGAATGTATAGCTTTTCCTGCCAGGTGTAGGCTCTTTCCTGCCAGTCAGGATCGACTACGGCCTGTGTCAGAGCAGGGAGCCGCTCGTCCGGGTGCTGAAGGAAAAAGATGTGAAGATCGTGCTTGAACCGTCTCAGGTCAATTCCGATGGCATGCGCTGCTGGCGATCGCATCACGAGGAGTCCTTGGGCCTCGGAGGTTGCAGAGCTCAACTGTGGAGCAGCTTCTCTGGCACCGGTGAGCTGTACAAAGGCCTTTGACAGAGGATCCCTCAGTCCGGTAGCTTCTGGGAGGCTTGTCAGGGTGCGCATCAGGCCATCTGTCTGGCCCAGCGGGCCTGTCCATACACAAATCCTACGGGTATTCATTCAGCGAGTGGTAGATAGATTAGGAAAAAGGGTTGGTCGTAGTCTTTTTGTGATTCGTGGTTGTCTGATGAATCTTTGCCGGAAACTCCAGCTCCTAAATCGATTTCGCTAGTATATCTACATCAAAAATAAGCAGGGAGTCCGAGAATAAATTGCGCTGACTTGGCTATATTTCGATACTATTTTAACCGATATTCATGAAATTGAATGAAAACCGGCAAAATGAATACGTCACATGGGCAGGCGATTCGCTATAACTTTCAGCCTTCTCTCCGCGAGTCTTTCAAGGTGTTGCTGGATGAGGGGCCCTACTTTTTTTACCCCTTTCACTTTCATCAGGAGTGCCAACTCACCCTGATCCTCGAAGGTACAGGTACCCGCTTGATCGGAGAAAGTGTCGAGCGATTTGGTAGTGGCGATCTGGTCTTGGTCGGGTCTAATCTTCCGCACGTCTTTCGAAACGATTCGCACTATTACGAAGAGGGCGCTCATCTTCGCGCCCGTGCCATCTCCATTTTTTTTCATCCCCGCTTCCTCAGCCCCGAATTCTGGAATCAGCCGGAGATGGCATCGCTCTCTGCCTGGATAGATGGCAGTGTGAGGGGAATCGCCTTTGAAGGAGAAACCAGACGACGGGCAGGAGAAGAAATCCGCCGATTACAGACCATGGAACCTGGGTTTCAGCGCGTTATTCAATTTCTGGACCTGATCTATCGCTTGTCCCGATCTACGGAGTTTCGGTTTTTGTCACAGGCTCAATCTCCGGGCACTGTCCGGCGGCAGGATAGCCCGCGGCCCCATGATGTGTTTGAAT
>CAZLKP010000334.1:0-5426 GCA_964560095.1 uncultured Bacteroidia bacterium | reverse complement strand
TGGAGGGAACAGAAACACTGATATCTTCTTTTTTAACTTTTTTGGTTGGTTCGGGTGGAGTTTCTGTGAAATTCCCGAACGCATCTACGTACATAATCTGATTCCCTTTTTCCCCCTCTTCGTGCCGCTTCTGCTCCCTTCTAGCTGCTTTTTCTTCTTTCTTTTTTCTCTTTTTCTTCTCTCGCTCTTTTTTACTGAAAGTGTCTGCCATTTAATTTGGTTATTTTAATGAAAAGTGACCTGAAGCAATATTTGTTGAAACAACAACTTATCGACTCACAAATCTACGAAATTTTGAGGCCGATTGAAAAGGCATTTATGGTCCTGCCGTGTTTCGTCAACCTGATCATTGTTGTATTATTAACGAATAAATCACATCAGGGTTTGATTCTTACAAGGTGACTCGTTAAAAAATCTTGCATGCTGATCCTGAAGAAGGTGGATATCTGACAGATAGTTGAGGATGAATACGGTCGCGGCCGATAAGATTTCGGGAGGTGTGATTCTGCTCTTTCGAACCAGAAGAAGATCACTGGAATACTCCAAGTTGTTCGCGCACGGCGAGGCAACATACTTGTTTCAAAAAACAATCCCTCCCGGATAAAACCGGGAAGGATCTCCGCGATGACACGCGGGGGGAGCTGGAACAACAACAACTTATATATGTTGAGAGCCTCGCAAAATGAATCTTCAACAACAGAGGTGAGTTGGCAGCTACATCTGTCTGAATCAGACGATCTACTCAGACAACTTACATTCCCTCATTCCAGCTCAGCCAGAAACGCCACCACATCCCGAATCTCTCTTCTGGAGAGAATCAGTCCCATGTTCGGCATGGAAGAAGGGGCCAGCTGAAGGCGTTCGATGTTGGCTTTGGGATACCGGACCGGCTCCGCCCGGTCGGTCTGTAGCCGAATCTCTGTTCGGGTTTCTTCCAGGAGAATCCCGGTCGTTTTTTCGCCATTTTTGAGCGTTACGGTAGCCGCTCCGTATCCTGAGGCAATCTCGTGGCTGGGGTCGACCAGCGACAACAGAAGTGATTCTCTGGACAATCGGCTCCCTACGCCTTCGAGTGAAGGCCCCACCTCGGCACCCTGCTGGCTGCCGACCGAATGACAGCGCACACACTGAGCAGCGCTGTTCCAATACACAATCCCCCTTCCTTTACCGGGATTCCCTCCCGTGAGGGCATCCGCGTATTGTTTCAGCGGGTCTTCGGCCACAGCCCGCAGGGAGACCAGCCGCGTCATTCTCTCCGGAACCTTCGTTGTTGCAATGACTTCGCCTAATTCCAGTTGGAAGGCTGAGTTCAAGGTTCCCGCCTCCCAATCGCTGAGCAACTGATCCAGTAAAGCCCCTGTCGCTTCTAGTGGAAGTTGTGCCAAGGAGGAAATGGCCCGTTGCCGGGCCCGAATGTCCCCTTCCTGGATTACTTGTTGGAGCAGTGCTACTTTTTCATCTGCCCCCAGGGGCAAATCAGGCACCAGTTCGAGTGCCCGTTCCCGAACCCGAGCGTTTCGATCTTCCAGGCCAATGGAAATAGCTGAAGCCAATTCCGGTGTTTCCAGCAATGCCATGGTGCTCACGGCCATTTCCCGCACCGCCGGGTGGGCGTCGCGTAGCAAGCGCCCCAAGACAGCCGGGGCCAAATTGTCCATCTTCAGGCCACCAATCACTTCGAGTGATGCGGCGATAATAGATTCCTCTCGACTCATGAGCAAGTCACTCATGTGAAGGGCCAAGGCCCTACGTGCCGGTTCAGAATCCCGTGATTCATTGCCCCGATACCTTCCGTCCACCCGATCTGTCTCTGAGGGTTGTTCCCAGACCGCAATGATTCGAAGAGCCTCAGTCCGCAGGCTGGCATCATGCTGATCATTCACCGAAAAGGCTACCAGGCGCTGCAGGGCTTCCGGGCTTCCGAGCCTGGAATTGGCGCTGAGAACTCTACGCATCAGCGCCTCATTCTGAAACCCACGGTCCCGGTCCAGGTAGGCAGCCAATCGAGGTAATGCCTTTGAAATGGACCAGTCATCGTGAATCGCTTTCGCCGCTTCAGTAACAACCCATTCGTCAGGATCATCCAGGAAGATGGCCACAGCAGGGGCTTTCATTCGGCGAAGGGCCACAACAGCAGCGATTCTCACCGCGCGCTGAGGATGGTCTGCCAAAGCCACCAACGGCTCCGTCTCGCCGATACTGGCCAGAGCAAATGCACCCGCGTGTCTCAGATACACATCGTCATCGTTATTTTCCTCCAGCATCCGAACAAGTGCATCGACAGCAGGTGCATAGGCCGTGCGAGCAATGGCTTCGGCGGCAAAAAATCGAACTCTTGCCGAAGGATTCACAAGAAGCCTGATGAGTTGTTCTCCTGCCCCGCCAAACCGTACATCACCGATCATTTTGGCCGCCTGAGCCCGGATTTCGGCATCTTCATCTGTGAGGAAACGAGCGAGATGCTCTGCTGAGGCCTCTGATTTCCGTACCAACTGTGTGTAACCCCAGATGGCATGAATCCGGACCAACTGATCAGGGTTACTTTCTGCCTCCCTCAACAGCCTATCAGCAGCCGCTGCGCCTTTCCCGACCAACTCAAACTGTGCCTGCTGACGGATTCTCCGGTCTTCATGTGCCAGCAATTCTACCAATTCCGCTGCCGGCTTTTCCTGCCAGTTTCCTCTTAGCAATTGCCTGACCTCTTCGCGTTGTGACGAATTCACCGTGGCTTTATCATCCAGCTTCCAGATACGGCCATAACTCTTGGGTACCCAGCCGGTGATCCAATCGCTAACATACAGTGCTCCGTCAGCACCAATATCAAGGCCGGTAGCCAACACCCCCTTTGCAATGACTTCCTCCTGTTTGAGCTGAAAGCCTGCCCCTTTGGGCTCTAGTTCCAGGGCGTGAATTTTCGCTCGCGCAGGAGAACCCGGAAACTCCACCAGGAAAAAGTGATTGTGCCAGCGCCCGCCCAGCGCCGTGCCGGGCTGGTATTTCATACCGGTAGGACCTGCGTGGTAGTTTTTAATCGGGGGAATGATATGGGCAGCCTGCCCATCAAACCGGGGCACAAAGAGCTTCTCGTCCATCCATACGTTGTAACGGTTGTTTTTGGGGTCGGTGTATTTGCCGTATTGCCAGTTGGCCCTCCATCCGGCATCTGAGCCATGGACGATATATACCAGTCGCTCCATTTCACCGGGATAATCACCGTCATTATCTACTGAAATGAGATTGCCGTAGGCATCAAAGTCAAATTCGTGCGTGTTTCTAAGGCCTGCAGCATATACTTCAAAATCGCTCCCATCCGGATTGGCCCGAAAAATGGCTCCCTGATTGGGATAAAACCACTGCTTTCCGTCCTGGTCAGAAATGTTAAATCCGATATCGCCAATGCTCCAGTAGAGTCTGCCATCGGGCCCCACCTTCAGGCCAGACATGCCGTGTCCACCAAAACCAATATGCACCTGAAATCCATGCAAGATGGAGGTCATCTCGTCCACGGTGCCATCGTTGTTGCGATCGCGCAGTCGCCAGAGATCGGGGGCTACTCCCAGAAAGTATTCGCCATTGTATTCAGTAAACGCACCAGCTACATCAGAAATTTCGGTGTTAAATCCTGCTACAAACGTATGAGACTGATCTGCCAGGCCGTCGCCATCGGTGTCTTCAACCTGAATCACTCGCTCCGATTCTACCGTCAGATCATGCCAGTTGTACAGGCTGTCGCCGTTGAGGTCCGGAAACCAGGCATTGACTTCACCTGAATCCAGCGGTAGTTCGCTGTGAATAAATGCCCGACGGTCTTCAGGCGAGGTCCAGGAAATAGACTGTGTCATCCAGTCACGGTGACTGCGGATATCAAATTCAGAATTTTGCCCCCGGTCGGTGCTGGTCACCCATGCTTTCCCTTCAACATCCATATATAGCGCCACAGGGTCTTCCAGCAAGGAGTCGGAGGCCCACAGGTTCAGCGTCAACCCGTCGGCGAGTTGTACGGGCGTATTCTGCTCAATGGAATCGGCCATTCTGACGACCTGCTCTGAGGAAATGTGCACCATGTCCTGCTTCGGCACTTCGGGGGGAACCGATTCGCAGGCAACACACAGTGAAAGCAGGCAGGCGAAGGGGGAAAAGCGAGCAAAAAGTTGGATCCTCATATCTCCTGTTTTATTCGGCCCAAAAGCTACAAAGATCGGCCTGAAATATCTTCCTGCTAACGGCGGGGGTGAGGGTGTTACCCAAAAGCAATAGCCCCAGGTAAAACCCAGGGCTATTGTTGTATGCTATTGGCCACTGTTTGAAAAATGGTTTTTTGCCCATAAAGAAACCACGTCAAGGTTCCTCGATTGATCGGGATCTTGGATTGGCGAAAAAGTTTCCCTCAAAGATTAATTTCTCCCTCCACCGAAAATGCGGAGCAAAAATAGAAACAGGTTGATAAAGTCGAGGTATAGAGCCAGGGCACCGATGATGGCTACCTTTCGGGTGGTGTCACTCTCGGGGTCAGCATTGGCTCCGATCTGCAGGAGTTTCTGCGTATCGTAAGCGGTGAGACCGGCAAAGATGAGAACACCGGCGATGGAGATAATATAGTCAAAAGTCGATGACCCCATGAACATGTTGACGACCATCGCAATGATGATCCCAATGAGGCCAAAAAAGAGGACAGATCGAAACTGGCTCAGATCTACTTTGGTCGTGGCACCGATCAAAGCCATGGCACCGAAGGTTCCACCTGTAATCAAAAAGACCTGAAAAATCGTACCGACATCATAGATCAGAAATATAAAGGCCAGGCTGATCCCGTTGGCCAGTGAATAGGTGCCAAAGGTGATGGAGGCCGTTTGTACACTCATTCGATAGATCCTCGCGGACAAAAAAATCACGAAGCCCAGCGGGGCTAACATGACAATCCAGCGCATGACCCCGGAATAGAAAAAGCGCAGCATATCCGGGTTATTCGCAACCACCCAAGCAGCCATACCGGTGATGGCCAACCCGATGGCCATCGTGGTGTACACTTGGCGCATGAACGCTCTCGCCTGATCGCTTCCCAGAAAGGAATTGGTGCGCTCTCTGGAAATCACATTTCCATCTTCAAATGGATTTTGCATAGTCTTATATGTCGAAATTGGTTTGTGTCACAATAAAAAAGTATGTGGTTTCAATATACGAAAAAACACCGTGGGAGGATACATGTTTAAGATTGCTTAAAAAAAGAAGTCAAGCAACCTTTTCCCTCCAACATTCCTGGGTGTGAACTTCACATATGACGAAGGTTTTTTTACCTTCGTTCTACAATTGAGCGAACATACTTTCCATACATGAGAGAAATTCAGTTTCGTGAGGCACTTCGGGAAGCCATGCAGGAAGAAATGCGCAAAGATGACCGCATTTATCTGATGGGAGAAGAAGTAGCC
>CAZLKP010000333.1:0-5428 GCA_964560095.1 uncultured Bacteroidia bacterium | reverse complement strand
TCTTTTCCCACTCATTACGGTCGCTAATCACCGCTGTAAGAATCAAAGACAGCACTTCATTCATCGGATAGATAACCTGACCGGCGTTGTGAAAATTCTCAATTTGATCAAACCCTGCCTGGAACAGCTTTAGGGGGCTTTCACCTGGGATATTCATTTTTTCTTTTGGCCCTAATATATTCCATTACTTGGGGATACTTTCGCCCTGGGAGATTGATCCCCGGACTTGGCGAATCGTTCTGTTCCTTTTATTTTTATATTTCGGAAATCTTCCCGGGGCAAAACATGCTCCCGTGTCCAACCACTCAAGCTCTGCCAAATATGGATGACAACATTCAATCAGTGCTGGATCATACCCTAGAAGGGATGAGCAAAGCCATCAAACATCTGGAAAAGGAACTCCTGAAAATTCGAACAGGAAAAGCCAGCCCGGATATGCTCGACCACGTGTTTGTGGATTATTACGGAACCCAAACCCCACTCAATCAGGTGGGGAATGTCGGGCTTTCTGATACCCGAACACTGGTGGTTACCCCCTGGGAAAAGAAAATGATCCCTGTGATCGAAAAGGCGATTCGCGATGCCAACCTGGGCCTCAATCCCAGTAGCGACAGCGAAAAAGTGATTGTCCCTGTTCCGGCTTTGAACGAAGAGCGCAGAAAAGAGCTTGTGAAGCAAGCCAAGCAAGAAGCGGAATTGGCGCGGGTTTCCATCAGAACGCATCGCAAGGATGGAAACGACCACCTCAAGAAGCTGCAAAAAGACGGGACTTCAGAAGACCTTGTCAGAGATGCTGAAACTGAAGTGCAGTCGCTCACAGACAAATACAACGAACAGATTGAGAACATGATTAGTGAAAAGGAAGAGCAGATCATGACCGTCTGATGGACAACCTTCCTGAATTGTTAACACCTCCTTATTCCGGTGTAGACGGAGTGAGGAGGTTTTTTTATAGTTTCGCAGCATGAAAAATGCGGTTTCCCTGTTTCTCAAAGGCATGGCCATGGGAGCAGCCAACGTAATCCCCGGCGTTTCGGGGGGAACCATTGCTCTAATTACCGGCATCTTCGAGCGCCTGATCAAGGCTGTCAAATCTATCGACCTAAAGGTGATCAAAATGGTTGTTCGGGGAAATATCAAAGATGCCTGGAACCACGTGGATGGCACCTTTCTGCTGTGGGTTTTCCTCGGCATTGGAGCCAGCATTATATCCCTGGCTTTTCTGTTCAAGAGATGGCTGGAAAATGACACCCACGCCATCTGGCTCATGGCCTTTTTCTTTGGACTGATCCTCATTTCGGTCTATTCCGTGGGGCGCACCGTGGGGCAGTGGAACGTTTCTTCCATCATTTCCCTCCTCATCGGGTTTGTGCTGGCCGGAAGCATCGCCCTGCTGACACCGGCCTCCGAAAACGAAGCCATCTGGTACCTGCTTATCTGCGGGGTGATCGCCATGTGCAGCATGATTCTTCCCGGTCTGTCGGGCTCATTCGTCCTGATCATCTTGGGCAATTATAAACTCATCATGCTCAACGCCGTCAGCGAGCTCAACCTGAGCATCCTGGTGCCGGTGGCCATTGGCGCGGTGCTGGGGCTGCTGGTGTTTTCCCGGGTGCTGTCATGGGTATTTGAGCACTTTCGGGATGTGACCATCGCTTCCCTTACTGGATTTATTGCCGGCTCACTGGCCATTATCTGGCCCTGGAAGAATGAGGAATATCTGCAGGATTCCACCGGAGATTTCATCCTCAAGAAAGGGAAAAAAATCGTGAGCGGTTACGATTGGTACATCCCTGATATTGGCGACACCAATACACTCATCGGTATCGGATTCGTGGTGCTGGGCGCCGCGGCCTTGTGGTTACTGGAGCGATCGGTCGGATTGCGGGAGGAATAGACCCTGAGCCAGGAATTTCCCTGCCCAACAGACCATTATTCCCCCCATACCAAGACACGCTGGGCGGATCCTTCCTGACCATCAATGACGGCCCGGAGGAAATACAATCCTGGCGGAAGCCCCTCCCAGGAAAGCGTGATTTCCTGGGAGCCTTTCTGAAGGGGTTCTTCATAGCGGGCCTGGACTTTTCCCGTTGGATCAACGACCAGAATGTCGAGGACAGAGCCTTCGCGGGCGGCAACCACCGGCAGCTGACTTTGGGTCTGGACCGGTTGAGGATACATCAGGCCAATGGTGCCGACACGCGCAAGGTTCATACGTACCTTCCTGACAGGAGAAAAGCGCCTCCTGCCCTGGTGGTCGATCATGCAAAGACGGTAATAATAGGTGTTGCCATATTCCGCGGCATCGTCCCGAACCTCATATCTCCGGAGTCCGTCCATATTTCCCATCCCGGGCAGGAACCGGATGATCTCATAGTTCAGGCTGTCGTCACTACGTTCGATGGCATACGTTTCTACATCTATTTCCCGCAGGCTGTTCCAGGTAAGATACACCTCATCGCCAGCGGCTGATGCCTGGAAATTTCCCCATAGGCTACTCGTGGTGTCAGCGATCGAGCAACTATCGGTCATGGCAGGCGTGATCAAGAAGCAATTGAACACAGCGAAGTCCAGAACTGTGAGCGAAACTGGGGTGCCGTTTTTATATTCGCCAAACACATAGGTGCCTTCAGATAAACCGGTGAGAGGCGCGCTTCCCTGATCGTCATAAACCTGGAAGTCTGTTCCGGTTCCACTGAATTCCACCACCATGCCGAAAGTTGAATCACTCTGGCATTCGGTGTACACAGAGTCCAGCACCAGGTCGCAGGTTGCCACCGGTGTGCAATCAGCCGTGAGGGGTCCCCACGAATCTACACAGCTGTTCAGGTTGCTTTCTTTGACAAAAATGAAGGCCTCCACCGAATTGATATAATCTCCAAACACGTAGGTGCCCGGTTGATTCACAATCATCGGTGGAGATCCCTGGTCGTCGTCAATGGCAAAACTGGTTCCGATACCGCTAAAGGTCACGACAAACTCGAAGGAGGTATCGGAAGCACATTGAGCAAAGGCCGTGTCGATCACTACGTCGCAGATATTCACTGGCTCACAAGTAGCAGTCAAAGAATCCCAGGCAGCAGAGCAGCTGTCACCATTCACGGCATCCAGAAAAAGGGAAACCATGGACCCAGACACATAGGGACCGAGTAAATAAGACCCCGGAGAAACTGCTCCCGGTCCCTGTCCGTTTTGATCTGTCAGCAAATAGAGGCTGTCATTACCTGAAAATGTCACCAGAACTGAGAATGTAGAATCGGTTACACACTGCGCATAGGCGGTATCGATGGTTGTAAAACAGGGAGGGTTTGGCGAACAGGACATGTTGGCGTTGATGTCCCCTTTCCCTGAATAGTCCCCATCGAAGAGAAACCAGCCTGAGATACCGTAGTTAGCATTTTTGTCATTGGCGCCATAGCCAATCTGGAAGCCATAGTTCAGCGATGGCGGATTGTGAAGCAGCAGGATGGTATCGCCTCCAAAGTGCGTACCCGGAACGCCGTACATGAAACTCCGGGTCGAATCGAGTTCGTAAAATCGCCAGGTAGACTGATTATTCGTGCCGCCGCCATTTTTGGTGCTTCGCCCAAGTGCTGTCCAGCTTTGGTAGTCCATGCCTCGGATGAGCCACATCTCGACATCCCACTGTCGGGTGCTGTCAGCGATGTTTTGGACCCGTGCGATCATGCGGGCAGTGGAGTCAGCGAAAAATTCAATGGTAGCCGGGTCATTGGGGCCAAGCACATAATCGGTGCTGGGGTCTCCCGGCAGTTTGTTCAACCAGAACATGTGGTCACCAACCTGATATTCAGTGAGCACACAGGTGGAGTCCACCCAGGCCTGCGACAGCAGGATAAGGGGTGCAGAAACAAACCAGACCAAAATAGAGGTGCAGCGGATCGCCTGCTGGAGGCGGTGTAGAGAACGGTTCATATTTCCCGGTACAAATAACGTGTAACGTATGATGTAACCAGGATCAAGTGGAGGAGTGGAATAGTAAGGAATCTGGATGCAAGGTAGGGGGGATGTAGGCGGAAATTCTACACGAGTCCGAACCAATCATTACCCCGAAGGATCATACCGAAAGCGAAAAACTCTGGTGCAATCTTCAGGTGACCCCTGCTGACTTTCCAAAATTGGCGACCCCTTCGCAAATCATCACGCAAGCTGCTGCAAATTCTTACGGAGAGATTGGTTGGGATTCTCAGAAAAAAATAACCCAGAAGATGAAATACTGCGAGCCAAGTCAGCCGATCAGATACAGAATCTGGCCGTTCACCAAGAGCTATTTGCTGTTAAGGTCGAGGTTCCGGCACCTTCCACCTGCCTGACATGAGCGTTGTTTTTATCCCAATCCTATCCTTTCATTTCATCCCGCATCACCGCCGCTCCTTCAGCATTGTCTGATAGGCAAACATCTCATCGCGCAACCGTGCGGCTTCGATGAAGTTGAGATCTTTGGCAGCAGCTTCCATTTCCTTACGAATATTGGAGATTTTCTTCTTCATCTCATCCTCGTTCATGTATTCAGCCGCTTCCTCTGCAGCAACGGTAACCTTTTCTTCGAATTCTTCATAGGTCTTTGAACGGTTGCCCAGAGCACTTTGGAAAATATCCCGGGTGTGACGCTTAATCGTCTGTGGCGTGATCCCATGTTCCTCGTTGTAGGCCAGCTGTTTTGTGCGACGGTACGCTGTCTCGTCGATGAGTTTTTTCATCGAGTCCGTTACCTTATCTCCATACATGATCACCCGCCCTTCCGAGTGACGGGCTGCACGACCCGCGGTCTGGATCAGTGATTGCCCTGATCGCAGAAAGCCTTCTTTGTCTGCATCCAGAATGGCCACCAAGGATACTTCCGGCAGGTCAAGACCTTCTCTAAGGAGGTTCACTCCTACGAGGACATCGAATTTCCCCTCCCTTAACTCTCGCAGAATATCCACTCTGTCCAAGGCATCAATGTCGGAGTGAATGTAGCGGGCCTTGATATTGAGGTCTCCCAGGTATTTAGTGAGCTCCTCCGACATGCGCTTGGTGAGGGTCGTGACGAGCACACGGTTTCCCTTTTTTACCTCTTCATCCACTTCTTCCAGCAGGTCATCGACCTGATTGATGCAGGGGCGTACCTGGACCGGTGGATCCAGGAGGCCTGTAGGACGGACGATTTGTTCTACCACAACACCGCCGCTTTTTTCCAGCTCATAGTCGGCAGGTGTAGCACTCATATAGATGACTTGGCTTAGCAGGGAATTGAATTCTTCAAATTGCTGCGGTCGGTTGTCCAGGGCCGACGGCAGGCGGAACCCGTGTTCCACCAGGGTGAGTTTTCGTTGCCGGTCGCCGTGATACATGCCACGGACCTGCGGCATGGTCACGTGGCTCTCGTCGATGATCAGCAGAAAATCTTCCGGGAAAAAATCGATCAGGC
>CAZLKP010000332.1:0-5432 GCA_964560095.1 uncultured Bacteroidia bacterium | reverse complement strand
ACCCATGTACGCCGTTGAATTTGCCAAAACGCCTTCCGGGTCTGTCCTCCTGCTGGGAACCGAAACCCGACTGTATTCGATTTCCAACTGGCAGCTTGTAGCGAATTCCTTCTTCAACACCAACTGGAGAGACGAATTGGGTGGGCAAATCGGTTCTGTGCCCATTTATGACATTCACACAAGGAAATACACCTCTTCTCTCACCGACGAAGAGACCCTCAATTTCACCGTCTCTGATGACAATACCATTTTTGTTGCAACGCACGGTCGTGGGGTATGGTCCACTGAATCTCTGGCAGATGCCCGTGACGACGATTCGGACCCAATAGATGGAGATCTGGAAAATCTGACCTTTGCCGCTTATCCCAACCCTGTCACCACCGGCACCCTGCAATTTGGCATGGAGCTCGACGGCGAATCCGATATCAATATCAGCATCATGTCCCTCGATGGCCGCGTGGTAGCCAAACAGATTGAAACTGTCATTGGCGCTGAGCATCTGTCTTCTATGGATGTGTCCGGGCTCGCTGCCGGCTACTATCTCTACGAAGTGAAGATCGCAGGGGAGTCTGGCGATGAAACCCATCGCGGGAAAGTAATGATCATGGAATAGGAAAACTGGCTGACACGAACATAGAGAGGCCGCTCGTCTGAGTGGCCTTTTTTGTTTCTTTGCCCCCTGAACTACTTTTCCATGCACAAGGAGATTTTTCGCCTATCCATTCCCAACATTCTCAACAATCTCACAGTCCCCATGCTCGGCATAGTGGACACCATGCTGATGGGGAGGCTGGATGATCCCGCTTATCTGGGAGCCATTGCGCTGGGAGGATCGGTGTTCAGCTTCCTGTACTGGGGGTTCGGATTCCTGCGGATGAGCACGGTAGGCCTCACCGGGCAGGCCCTCGGACAGGGAAATTCCGAGGAAGTCATCATGCTCCTGATCCGGGCGCTGCTTGTGGCACTGGCTGCGGCTTCTCTCATTTTGCTGGTGCAGGTGCCGATTGCCGACTGGGGGCTGTCTCTCCTGGGGGTGTCAACGGATCTGGAGGCCGTGACCAGTGAATATGTCCTGATCAGAATCTGGGGAGCCCCTGCTGCATTGGGACTCTTTGCCATTCAGGGGTGGTTTTTGGGGATGCAGAACGCCCGCTATCCCCTGGTTCTCGCCATTGTGATCAACGGCGCCAATATTCTGCTCAACCTCTTTTTTGTCAAAAGTCTAGGCATGACTTCCGATGGCGTAGCGCTGGGCACCGTGCTGGCCCAGTACACCGGACTGGTCATAGCCGGGGGACTTTTTTTCTGGACATACCGCCACTATCTCCGAAATGCCAGCCTGAACCTTGCGCGCAAAGCAAAATCCTACGTCCGATTCTTCCAGGTCAGCAGAGATATTTTCCTCCGGACCCTGTGCCTGATCATTGTTTTTACTTTTTTCAATGTCAAATCTGCCCAGCTCGGAGAAGTTCAGCTGGATGCCAACCACATCCTGATGCAGTTTTTCTTCATCATGTCCTTTGGGGTGGATGGCTTTGCCTATGCGGCGGAAAGTCTGGTGGGGAAATATATCGGAAAACGGGATTCAACGAAGCTTCGGGAGGTGGTAACCGGGCTCCTGATCTGGGGAGGCGGACTCGGGCTGTTCATTACGCTGGGGTATGTGTTGTTCACACCTACCTTTCTGCGATTGTTTACCGATCAGGCAGATATCATAGCCATGGCCATGAGCTATCGCTGGTGGATGATTTCTGTGTCTTCGGCAGGCACCTTTGCCTTTATCTGGGATGGGATCTACATTGGGGCCACTGCGACCCGAGCCATGCGCAATACGATGGTTCTGGCTCTAATCGGCTTCTGGGGGACCTTTCTGCTCCTGAAGGGCTCTTCCCCCAACACCGCCCTCTGGGCTGGCATGACGCTGTTTATGGCTTTACGCAGCGGGGCACTATGGCTCCTGGCACCACAGGCTGTTCTGAACAAGCGCTAATTGGGTATGTCCCAAGACAGCTCCCATATATACACAAAGCTGTTGATTCATTCCCTGCCGACAAACCTGCTGCCTGAATTTTTCGTACCTTTTGATTGAAAAAAGGAAACAATGGGAGAACAAGTACTGTCATCCTCCACCTACGAAACTTACCTACAGATCGAGGCAGAAAGCGAGATCAAGCATGAATACCATGATGGGTTTATCTTGGCCATGGCGGGAGGGACACCTAACCATGGCCTGTTAGGAGGCAATGTTGTAACGGCCCTAAATGTCACGTTGTCCAGAGAGGGAAAAATATGCCGGGTATTCAATTCCGACCTCAGAATAAAGATTGATCACACCAACCGTGGCTATTACCCCGATGCAAGCGTCGTTTGTAATGATCCGGAATTCAGCAATCAGGATCCAAACGCACTGACCAATCCGATTCTGATCGTAGAAGTGTTGTCTGACAGCACAGAAAGCTTTGATCGTGGGGAAAAGTTTTTCCATTATCGCCAGATTCCTTCCCTGCAGGAGTATGTGCTGATTAGCCAGCATGAAGTACGTGTCGAGTCCTTTTTCCGCCGGGAAGGCAACCTCTGGGAAATCAATCATGCCCAGGGAAAAGCTGACAGCCTCCCTTTGAAATCTCTAGGCATTGAGCTGAACATGGAAGAGCTGTACCGGATGGTAGAATTGGGGAAATAGACCGCTGAGAAGCGAGACGATGAGAGGCGAGGAGCGAGATTGAAGAATTCCCCTTCAGCAATGGATTTGTGTGTTGGAAAGAGGGACAAAGGGCAGGGCTGACGCATCATATGTGGAATATTTTCCTTCTTGTTTTATCTAAAACCATGTTTGAATGGTAGGGAGCAGACTTTTGAAAAAGTGGGAATTGATGAGATAACTTGTTGTTTCCAAACCGTCAAGTATTCATGCAATCGAAATTTCACGACCTCACCGATTCTCAGAGGGAAATTATAGAAAAAATGCTGGAAGGTCACTGCCCTCGTAAGCATGATTTAGGAGTTATCTTCAATGCCATTCTCTGGATTGCCCGAACGGGAACCCAATGGCGAAATTGAGAGAGCAACCACCCTCTCTGCGAAGTCCTTCGTCCAACTCGCGTTCATATCTATCATTCTGGCTAGGTTAGCCTGATTTTGTGCCAAACATAGTCTAACGCACAATAATATTGAATAGCGTCCTCAAAATCCTTGAAGTCGGAATCCAATGACAACTCGATTATTTTATCATCGATAGGCAAGATTTGGACTAGGACCTTGAACTGTCTAATTGCTTTTCGTACCTGTGGAATCTTAAGCTGTTGGGACAGAATGTAGTAGGTGTTGGCAATTGTTAAGGCAGACACGGAAAGCTTAACTTTACCTTGATCTCCTAATGTGAACATCTCTTGCACTTCCTGGAGAAACTTTTCCCGCCTACCCAATAGATCTAAAACCACGTTGGTATCTACCAATATCTTTTCCATTAGGAGTACTTCTCGGTCAGATAATCGAGGTATTCTTTTTTATCTGCGTCCTCCTTCAACTTCACAACACCTGTCAGACTTTCAACCAGGGGACTTAGTTTAATCTTTTTGGAAGAACTGCCAGTTAAAGCATTCAGATAATTTTCGATGAGCTTGGATAGGCTGATATTCTGGTTTTTAGCGTACACCTTGGCACGCTGAATAACATCAGCATCTAACTTTAATGTGAGCTTGGAATCCATTGATAATTAATCGTACGTATAAATATAGCTGTTTTATACGCAATCGCCAATCGATGGTGAAAATTCCTGCTGGTGGGCAACGACCAGTGCAGGCGCCGTCCCCTTTGCGCGTGGGCCCGGCGCCTGGCCTCCTCAACGGTGTCAAACCCAAACTGATAAAAGACTCGACTCAAATAGGGAGGCTCATTTTTCGGATAGATCTGCGTAAAAACAGCCGTTTGTATGGCCTCTCCAATCAGACGTTGCTTTTTTTCGTTCATAAAGACCAACTCTGAGGACTGAATGATTTTCTGAGAGTTTTCAGAAACAATCTGACATGCCTCTTTCAGTCCCTGCGACCGAAATATCGAATCAACGGTAGCTGAATCAGTCGCAAATACAGCGTACAGGTCTTGTCCGGCCGCAGGGAGAGAGGCGCCTACTCCCAGGACGAGGAAACTAACCTTCAGGAAAATATTCATCTGGTTATTGATTATGGAAGCCTAATCCGAAATCCTGGATTTGTTACAAGCAGGATTCCCTTAACTTCACAGAGCTATGCAAGCCAGCCCTCAACAATTCCGGAAAGCCGGCCTGTTTGCCTTCAATGAGGGGGAATATGCCGTCGCGGCCAGATGCCTGGAGGCAGCGATACAGGGGGGCTTGAATGAACCCGAATTGTGGAATCTCCTGGCTGCCACACAGGTATTGCTGGGCTACACAGAGCATGCCCGCTGGAGCTTTCGCAGAGCCATTGATCTGAATCCCACCCTGGCTCACCTGCATGCCAACTACGGTCGGCTCCTCCTGCGCACAGAAGAATGGCGCTCCGCCGCACAGGCATTCGCCAAAGCATCTGACCTGGTGCCACAAATGGTATCCTATCGGTCCGGAGAAGCTTATGCCTGGTTGAAAGCAGGCAAAGCGCATACGGCTGTTTCCATCCTCACTGCCTGTCTGTCTCCAGAGTACCCTGAACCGCACGAGCATGTATTGCTCATCGAGGCCCTGATGAAAGCGGGTAACCGATCAGGGGCCCGTGATTGGCTGGAAAAAACCGTCATTCTGCATAGCCACAACCATCTTCAGTTGCTGTATGCCTCCCTGCTCATTGAGGAAGATGAGCCTGAACATGCGATCCAGATTCTCAAACAGCTTCCCACTACCCGCCGGCAGAGATATCTGTTGTGCCTGGCCTGTCTGCTGACTGAGCAGCTCGATCTGCTGCAGGAATACCTGACAGAACCCAATTCTCCGCTTACTCATGATGACCAGGAGCTGTTACATGCCTGGCAGGCCCAGGTCCAGAGAGATCATGACCTGGCACTGACCAGATGGCAGGCCCTGGAAAAACGGCATCCGGATTCAATCTCTATCAAGTGGGGAATGGCGGTATTACTGGAGGAATGTGAAGACCCGCAATATGAGGTGGTGCTGCTCGAAATCCTGCATCTGGACCCGGACCATGTGAAAGCCATGTGGGCGCTGGTTCAAGCCTGGAAAAACAACACAGACCGTACCAAAACACGCTGGCAGCTCCTCGACAAGCTGATTCTGCTGCGCGGTACCTGGGCAGCCCCCCGGATCGAGCGTGGGTTTGTCCTCCTGGACAAAGGGTTGCCAGAGCAGGCATTGCTGGATTTCCAGCAGGCGAAACATCATGGAGAGGAGGAGCCGGATCTGATTCTGGGATTGGGGCTGGCTTTTGTGGCATGTGGAAAGCCAACTGAAGCTGAAGCGCCGT
>CAZLKP010000331.1:0-5456 GCA_964560095.1 uncultured Bacteroidia bacterium | reverse complement strand
TTTGATCATAGCAGTAATAGTATTCCCCCTGGTTGGGAATCTGACCATGTAGGTAAACCCCAAGAAAGGGATTGAAGGCATTGATCATCAGGGGTTTGCCCCACCGCAGTTGCCTAATCGACCGCCAAATCGCCCGAGCGGCTTTTTGGGCGTTGTAGGTAGCCATGCGATCGTATGTCGGGCCGGCCTGCAGCCCATTGACCGGCACAACCGGAGGCAGGGTCAGAACGTGAAGCGATCCGCATTCGGAGTGGGATATTCGTCTCATTCGAGGCTCCATGCCCAGGATGCGCTTGTAAGGCTTGTTGCCATGGTGCCACCCTTGAAATACATCTTTCCAGGAAAAGGGATATTCCACATACAACACGTGATGGTGAGCCGAGAGCGCCCACATCAGCTGCACAGTTGATTTCTGGTAATCGCCTTCCCAGGCGGGAAATCCAACGCAAAGGATGGGAGGAAGAGAGGTATTCATAGCGAAATGTTCCCCGGCAGGAAGTAACAAACAAATCCATTCCCCCGGAAACCTATCAGCAGGAAATCCTAAAAGCGAAATCATTCATCCTGTGCATGTCCACCGTTTTGATCACGAAGGGCCCAAAAAATCTCGTGGTTTCAGAAATTCCCTGAAAGCTCTGAGTTGCTTACTTTCGCTGCCATACATCACCTCTACAACCAACAATCTCATTTTCCATGGAATCTCTAACTCTCGAAAATTTTTTGACACTGGGTATGCTGGTGCTGCTACAGGCGGTACTGGGTTTCGACAACCTTTTGTATATCTCCCTGGAATCAAAGCGTGCCCCAAAAGACAAGCAGAGGTTGGTCCGCCAGCTAGGCATCGGGCTGGCCGTGGTACTCAGAATTATTATGCTATTTGTCCTCATTTCGGTGATCGACTTATTTGAAGATACGCTGTTCAATCTCAACCTCTTCGATGCGATTCATGGTTCCTTCAACCTTCACTCGATCATCGTGCTGCTTGGAGGTGGCTTCATTTTGTACACAGCCACCAAGGAGATCTGGCACATGGTTTCTATTGAGGATCATGCAAGCCAGAAAAACAACAGTCCCAAATCAGCGGCTATGGTGATTACCGTAATCGTGCTGATGAATCTGGTTTTTTCCTTTGATTCGATTTTGAGCGCTATTGCGCTCACCGATGTGTTCTGGGTCATGGCCACGGCCATCGTGATCGGGGGTGCGCTCATGATCATCCTTGCCGACAAAGTTTCAGCATTCCTTCAGAAAAACAGAATGTATGAGGTGTTGGGATTGTTCATCCTCTTCCTCGTGGGTGTGATGTTGCTAACAGAAGGTGGGCACCTGGCCCATCTAGACCTGTTTGGTAATGAGATCACGCCCATGAGTAAAACGACCTTTTACTTCGTGATTGTGGTGTTGCTGATCGTTGATATTGTGCAAGGAAGATACCAGCGAAAAATTACCCAGGAGAAAATCAAGCGGTCAGCCTCCTATCATCAAACTTCCTGATCACCTACAAGCCATTCCCTGAAGATGTTTCGAAGAGGCCCACATGCACCCGAAGATTTCAGAGGAAACATGTTGTTTCGTCATGAATACCTCCGGGTGCATTCCTCTTATTACCGAGACCTCCATCCCTCTCTGAAAGCGACCTTCCAGAAGCGACAGGCGAAGCTTCTGAGAAAACTTCGGTTTCGGGCGTTGGGAGGGGTGAATCTCAATCCCGGTATGAGCACGCTGATTTCTTCTGCCATGATCCAGATCACACTAGGTCTCCGGCAATACATTCCTACATACTTCCGCACCGTGCGAATAGCACCTTCCAGCTATCATCATCGAGCCGTTGAAGGCCTCATGAGAGGAGATGTGAACCTCGATCGGAGGCGGATCACCCTCTCCTGGCCGGCGGTAAGGGAAGGATTTCTGATCGAAGATGATGCCCAGAACACGGCTCTGCATGAAATCAGTCACTTTCTCGACCTCGAAACGACGGTGCTGAAAAAGCACGGGCATTTTTTTGATCCCAACCGATGGGAGGGCTGGGAGCAGGCCGCGATACAACGCATTGCCAACCAACTAGGAAGGCCTGTGACCAGGCGGAGCGCCCACCACAACCTCAAGGAGCTATTTGCCAGCACGATGGAAATATTTTTCGAAAGGCCCGAAGCACTCTATCAGCTTTCTCCCCCCATCTTTTCAGCCATGTCCCAGCTTTTACAACAAGATCCACGAAACCGCACGCAACCTCTTCTGGCCTGAGCAGGTCGTTGACGACACAAAAGGAGGTTCTCAGGATTTTCCGTTAACTTTTCCGGAACTCGCCCACAATCCCTCACAATGAACAAGTTTTGTCCTCTACCATTGATGTTGCTTGGCTGTACGCTCTTGTCTTCCGCGTCCATCCATGCACAAACAGATGATCCGGGCTTTTTTGCCCGGATGAAGGCCAAAAAAGCCGAAATCAAAGCCACCACCGATTACTATGTGGTGATGGGCGGCATTGCCAACTGGATCACTGTCAAGGACACCCGCGCCACCAACCAGGTATATGGCTCACCGGGAGGAGGACTGATTTTCGCACAGGTAGATCGCAGGCCGGGCGTCACCCAGTATTACAATTACGCCATCGGTCAATATGGCAACATGCTCAACCTCGGTGAAGGAAGTGGTGGGCACGTGGCCAGAATCCATGGGGGCTATTTTCAGGTCAGGGAACTGGAAAACAACAGCCCCTGGATCACCTACCTCGGTGGCGGCTTGTATGGATTGTACCACGGAAAGTTTTTGCCTTCGCTCAACAACAGCTTATATCATCACGAAGCCACGGCCAGTCTGCGGGCTAGATTTGAGCTGGAGCGGGAGTTCCGACTACGGCGCAAAAACGTGGTGTTTCAATATCGCATTCAGCTGCCTCTGGTGACCTACATCAACCGAAGGCCAGAGTATGGTCTGGTGATCGGGGGTTCCAGCAACTATGTCAAGCCCGTGGGTGAATGGAACCAGATCGTGTCTGAAATCGGCCTGGAAGGCTGGGTCTCAGATCGCAACGACAACCGCTGGCGCATCAGTTACGAGTGGGACTACAGCCGCTTCAGCGAAAACACCCACGTTACCCAGATCGCCGCCCATTCTCTGATTTTTACCTATTTGTTGCATAAGTAGAGACGGGGCAAAGGTCGAAGGTTGGTCAACAATCCTGATTCCACTGCTCCATTCCTCTGATCCTCTGTTCCTCTGTTCGACATTCCCCAGTTCATTCGCCCATGAAAAAACTAGCATTTCTTCTTGTTTTTCCCCTGCTCGCCGGTTGTGAATACCTCTGGTTACGCCCGGAAACCGATCCGACACCTACACAGGTGTTTGAAGAAGCCTGGCAATTCGCCGATCGGGAATACAGTTTTTTTGCCTTCAAAAACATCGACTGGCAAGATGCATACAATCGCTATCGACCGCTGGTCAATGATGACATGACGGAGGTTGAGCTCTTTGATGTCATTGCCGACATGTTGTTTGAACTGCGTGATGGCCATGTCAATCTGGTGGCCCCCTTCGATGTGTCGCGCAACTGGGCCTGGTATCTGAACTCTCCGCCCAACTTCAATCTTGATGTGCTGCAGCGATTTTACTTCAAAGGGGAAGAGCGATATCCGCGGGGATTTGCCGTGATGGATTTTGGAGATGTGGGCTACCTACGCTATGGAGACTTCAGCAGCAGTTTTAGTAGCGCTATCTTTGATCAGATCCTGACCGACTTTCAGGAAAAAAAGGGGTTGATTTTTGACGTCAGAAACAACGGTGGAGGGTTTACCTCCCTGGCAGACAGGTTGGTAGGCCATATTATTGATGAGCCACGTGATTTTGGATTCGTCCGATACAAAAACGGGCCTGATCACGATGATTTTTCTGTTCCTGACCCCATCTCCATTGAGCCAATAGGAGACACCAGCTACCTCAAGCCCATCATGTTGCTCACCAACCGCTCGAGCTATTCATCGACCAATACCTTCACGCTCATGATGTCACAGCTGCCCCATGTCACGATCGTGGGAGACACCACCGGAGGTGGAGGGGGGTATCCAGCACAAACAGAATTGAGCAATGGCTGGCGCATCCGGGTATCCAGCTCGGTCTCCACCACTCTCGACGGATTCAATGTAGAAGATGGCATTCCGCCGGATATCCGGGTGGATCTGGATTCTACCCTTCTGTTTCAGGGAAAGGACCTGATTCTGGAGCGGGCCCTGGAAGAACTTCGGTAGTCCATTTGTCAGGGAATGGGGATTTTCTGTATCATTGGAGCTAGCCAATCTGGTGGCCGTTTTTCCATGAAAGTTGATTACATAGACAGGCGGGAGCAATTGCTGAAAGCAACCTTAAAGCAGTTTCTTCAATCAGGTATTCGGCGGGTCAAAATCTCCGATTTGACACGGGACCTCGGTATTTCTAGTAAGACGATCTATCACCTGTTCGGGACCAAGGACATGCTGGTTCGGGAATGCTTCAGGCTGTACCTCACGAATTCGGAAAAAGATTTTCGGCACTGGCAGGCACAGTCACCGGATGTCGCCACCCTTCTCATCAACTTTTACCACAGCGCGCTTCACTCCCTCGAACGTGCCAATCCAGACTTTTTCACCGATCTGGCTATCCATTACGGCAACATCTGGAACGGGGAAAAGGCCTTTGGTCTTACACAGGCGAAAGAGATCATCAGGCAAGGTATGGAAGAACGGATCTTTGTATCCCACCTTGATCAGCACCTCTGTGCCCACACCCTCACCCACCTGCTCCGCCTGATGCTCGAAAAGGAGACCTACCGGGAGGTATCACCCGAGGAGCAGTTTACGGCCGTGATCTGGCCCTATGTGAGAGGTCTGTGTACACCAGAAGGCAGAGAAGCGTTTCGCAAGGCGAGGGAGCATGGGAAATTGGGGAATAAGGAGTAGGAGAAAAAGGGGCCTGGGTGGGCGTGTTGCCTCCATCATTCGCAGAGGAACAGAAAGGAGCTGCAACAGCAGCAGTGGTCGTCGGAGCACCGCTCACAGCAAGAGGTTGAAACGCGGAATCGTCGCAAATTGCACGGAGCGCACTCCGTTTGGCCACCTGGGTTTCTGGCAAAAAAATCTATCTGAAATGCTGTGATTGATCCCCATGATGCTACCATTGGCCCAGAACAGATTCCTGGTCACGGTAAAAGTGTTGGTAGAACAGTTCAGCGCAGGCAAAGGATTGAATTGAGTCCAGTGACCTGAGCCAGGCCTACTATTCCTCTTCCAGCGGAGTCATATCAAATGACTCCAGGAACGCGGTCGAATACACACCTGAGCGAAATATTTCATCTCGCATGAGCTTTTTGTGGAAGGGGATGGTGGTTTTGACACCTTCCACGATGAATTCCTCCAATGCCCGCTCCATTTTGGAAATCACGGACTCCCGATCAGGACCGGAAACAACCAGTTTGCCAATCATGG
>CAZLKP010000330.1:5271-5484 GCA_964560095.1 uncultured Bacteroidia bacterium | reverse complement strand
ATGGGCCGATCTTCATTCCGGAGGGAGTCACTGTGACCATTGAGCCCGGCACAGACATCTTTTTCACCCCGTACAAGTTTGGGATCACTGATAGCAATTCGGCTCCGGTATTTGGCCTGTTTTCCTGGCTCATCGTGGATGGAACGCTGATCGCAGAAGGTAATCCGGATTTCCCAATTCAATTTCTAGGCTCCCGACTGGATTCATTGTATC
>CAZLKP010000330.1:0-5261 GCA_964560095.1 uncultured Bacteroidia bacterium | reverse complement strand
GCGTGCAGGTGGATGGACCGCCCAACACCATCAATCCCAAGCTCATCATGCAGTATTCGGAAGTGAAAAACATGGGGGCTCATGGCATCATCGGGACGGGGCTGGATCAGACAGGCACAGCGCTAAATAAGGCTCCTTCCATTCTGATGGAAAACTGTATCGTGAACACCTGCAAACAGCGCACCCTTGCTATTCTCGGAGGGGGGCACTATCGCTTTTTCAACTGCACATTTGCCAACTTCAGCCTGTTCCGGTTCTCAAGACGAACGCCCCAGGTTTTGCTCACCAATTGGTGGTATGGGGAGGATGGCGAAAGCATAGATGTTTTTCCCACGGATATCGAATTGGTGAATTCCATTGTCTGGGGCAGCGAGGAAGATGAAATTGTCCTGGATTCTGTCTTGAATTACGACAACCTTGTGTTTGACCACTGCCTGGTGCGGGTGAGCGAAGAGTACCAACCGTTTGTTCAGCCTCACCTCAGAGAAAGCATTGTGAATGCCGATCCCTTGTTCAATGACTACTTGATGCGCGATTACCGGCCTCAGCCTGGCAGCCCTGTGATCGACGCTGGGATAGATTTTCCTTCGGGTTCAACCTTTTATCTGGACGATTTTCGAAACAGACAGGATAGCCTTCGATACGACGGGTATGATATCGGCGCCTGGGAGTTTTTTCCTCTGGAGGAGTAGAAAAATCTCTTAGATTTGCGGCCATTCAATCAGAACCGACTTATTCATGGAGGAATATCAGCCTATCATCGAAGCGGCATGGGACAATCGCGATTTACTGGCAGAGGTCAGAACCGTAGAGGCCATGAATCACATCATCGAAGAGCTTGACAAAGGTCGCCTGCGTTGTGCGGAGCCGACAACGGCGGGCTGGCAAGTCAATGATTGGGTGAAAAAAGCGGTGATTCTGTATTTTCCGATCCGGCAAATGAAAACCATTGAGGTGCCGCCATTCGAGTATCACGATAAAATGGCCCTGAAAACCGATTATGCCTCCCAGGGGGTGCGTGTGGTACCACCGGCAACCGCTCGCTACGGGGCTTTTCTGGCCAGGGGCGTAGTGATGATGCCCAGCTATGTAAACATCGGAGCCTGGGTCGGAGAGGGGACCATGGTCGATACATGGGCCACAGTGGGGTCTTGTGCCCAGATTGGGAAGCATGTGCATTTGAGCGGGGGGGTTGGCATCGGTGGTGTGCTTGAACCGGTGCAAGCAGCTCCTGTCATCATTGAAGATCACGCCTTTATCGGAAGCCGGGCCATTGTCGTCGAAGGCGTCAAAGTGGGGAAAGAGGCTGTACTCGGGGCCAATGTGGTTCTTACGGCATCAACGCGGATCATCGATGTCTCCGGGGAGTCTCCGGTCGAAACCAAAGGCGAAATTCCTGAGCGGAGTGTGGTCATTCCGGGTTCTTATATCAAGTCCTTTCCTGCCGGTGACTTTCAGGTGAGCTGTGCGCTGATCATCGGAAAACGGAAACCATCGACCGATAAAAAGGTATCACTCAACAATGCTTTGAGAGATTTTGGCGTGAGTGTGTAAGGGGATATTTCCGGATTCTCGATTTGCTAGAATCAAGATAGTGGTGACGTCAACCTAGTCGGACTTCGGATTATATTATGTTTGCAAGGGACCGGAACGGCTTGCAGATCTGGTGATTATGCCTATTATTGTAAGCCAGTCTAATTGCATTGATCGTTTGTTCATGATTCCTGCCCTCATCTTGAGTGGTTTTCCCAAAGAGCTTGACGAGGAAATCAGTCGGCTGTGTGAAGCAGACTTTTGCGGGATTTCTTCTGTGGTTTTAACCACCACAACTGAGCTGGATGCCTACCTGAGTTGGAAGTCACCTTTTCAGGATCGAGGTGGTCCCACCGGGATGGTCATTTTTTCCTGGTGGGGGAGGGAAGATGCTTCTCCTAAAAACTGGAAGCAACTCAAGGAACAATTGCCATTAAAAAAGGTCCCTGTCGTCCTAATGGCAGATCAACATAGCAGAGAACGTGTGCTAGCCTTGCGATCCTGGCCCCTGGCGGCTATCCTGGAGGTTGATGGTAATTCCGATTCTTTTGGTGACCAGATGATCTTCTATATTCGCTACTGGACAGAAATTGTCCAGCTCCCGATGGTCTGAGGCTGCTTGTTGTTAGTTGCTCATGGCCAATCTGGATATCCCAAATACCTGAATCGCAAAGCGAAGCTGGGCCATGAGTTGAGTCATCATGCCAAATGTGGCAGGTTCGTCGATGTCTCGAGCGATTTTCCATACTTCTTCTGCGGTATGCAGGAGTTCTTCCATACTTCCGATCAGCTGCTTGAGGCCTCCTTCCAGATTTTCGGGGGCAATCATCGGAGATACGTTGGTCCGGATCAATCCGGGAGTCTGTGGGTGAGCTTCCGGCGAATACCCCAATTGAATGAGGTGCTCTGCCACCTGATTGGCGTTGTGGGTGGTCACTTGGTCCAGCATGGCCAGTTTGGAAGACATATTCAGATAGGGCCGGAATCTCCGATTCCAATGGAGTTGTCTCACATTTCCCTGAAATACGCGAAAGTCTGACAATAGATCCTCCAGTTTCGATGCCAGTTGATCGGATTCTTCAGGGGTATGTGGGCTGAAATCAGGGTATTGCATATATAATCTTTCCTCCGAGTCCGCCAACATCCTGCCATTCCCGAATTCCTGCCTTTCTGGCGGAACCCTGATCGGATCGTGATGTCAATCTGGCAGATGGAGGAGGCCTTCTTCATTCAGCATAATGCTGCGTTTGTCCATCAAATAGCGAATCACCTTTTCCCGCTGAGCCGGTGTGCCGGGCTTGCCAAGCCTGATCAGATCGCGATAGCCACGTGGGCCACTCTTCAGCAGAGTCATTAAGGAAGTACGAATCTGGCTGAATTCATCATCATCGACCTGGGATCTAAACCGGCCCGCACATACATCGCATACCCCGCAGGGGTCAGGCTTTTCTTCCCCAAAATACTCTTGGATCTGGACACTTCGGCAAAGATCCTGGCGCCGTGCATAGGCGAGCATGGCCTTGAGTTTTCGCTCGCTTTCTTCCCGAAGCATCTTATACTTATCCCAATTTAATCGCCGGCGGTCCGGGACATGCCTGGCTTCCAAAAACCGGATAGTAGGGTGGGCTCTCGGAGCTCGATATCGTATTACCTGCTGCGCCAGCAACCGGCCGATGATGGCATCCCACTGGGAAGGTTCCAGCTGTAGCTGTTCCTGCCAGCGATAGGGCAAAAACCTCACCTCCCGGCCATAGATCTCTCCGCCCAGGCTGCGCAACATGTGATCCACAACCCTGGCCATTCCAGGATTGCGGTCTTTGTAAGACCATACATCCGACGGGCTGAGCAAGAGCTGCAAATAGGCATAGTCGTCCCGGTCGTTGGAAAGCGAAATCAGTCCTTCATTGTGCAAAATGGATAAGGACCTGTACAAAACCATGGGCCGGATATCCGTCTTGCGTGAAAGTAAGCCAACATCCAGCAGTCGGGGAGACATATCGGGAGCCTCCCGTGTGATCTGAAAATGATTACAGATCAGCTGCCAGGCGTGGGAAACCTGTTTCCAGGAAGGATATTGTTCCTTCACCCAGCGTTGCAAGCTGTAGAGGTCGGCTGGATTGAGAAATGCGATGGCCATGGCCGTTTGTCCATCCCGGCCTCCGCGTCCTGCTTCCTGGTAGTAGCTTTCAAGATCTGCAGGTAAATGATAATGGACCACAAATCGCACATCGGGCTTATCGATGCCCATGCCAAAGGCATTGGTGGCCGTGACGACTCGCGTCTGGCCTGATTGCCAGGCTTCCTGTGTATGGTGGCGCTCAGATGAGGTCAGTCCACCGTGATAGGGAGCGGCAGAAATGCCGACCTCCCGGAGTTGATCCGCCAGTTGTTCCGTCGCCTTTCGGGTGCGGGCATACACAATGCCGGTACCCTGAATTCGCCGGGCAATCTGGATGATGCGCTCGGTGACGCGGGTCTCTTCCAGGACGAAATACCGAAGATTGGGACGGGCGAATGACTTGGCAAATCGGGTAGCATGCTGCATGCCCAGTTGCTCCATAATGTCATCCTGCACCCTGGGTGTGGCGGAGGCTGTGAGGGCCATCACGGTGGCCCCGGGATGAATGTCACGTACCTTGACAATCTCGCGATAGGCTGGTCGAAAATCATGTCCCCATTGCGAGATACAATGGGCTTCATCAATAGCCACCAGCTTCACCGGCATCCGGGGCAGTCTAAGTTTGAACATCTCGGCATGTAACCGCTCGGGAGAAATGTATAAAAAGCGGTAGTCGCCATCCATAGCGCCCTGAAGCTTGCGGTCGATCTCAAATGAATTGAGGTCGCTCGTGACAGCGGCTGCAGCAATCCCCTGCCGGTTGAGGCGTTCCACTTGATCTTTCATCAGAGAAATCAGGGGTGAAATGACCAGTGTCAGCCCATTGAGCATCATGCCAGGCACCTGAAAGCAAATGGATTTTCCCCCTCCGGTAGGCAACAGCGCTAGGGTGTCGGTACCGCCGATCACCGACCGGATGATGTCTTCCTGCATCGGACGGAAGGCATCATAGCCCCAATACTGGCGTAGAATGTCAACAGGAAGTGCTTCGTTCATACCGAATCAAAAAGATCTGCGTTATATTTGTGCGAAAAATCAATCCGATGAATATACTTTTCCGAAGAGGTTACAATCAACTGAAACAGGCTGTTTTTTTCTTCTGGCTGTTGTTGTTTTCTGTGTTGTCGAGTGGCATTCATCCATTTTATCTCAGCATAACGGATATCGAGTTTTTTCCCGAAGATCAATTGGTGGGCGTGACCATCCGGGTCTTTACCGACGACTTGGAAATGGTGGTTGAGTCTCTAACCACAGCATCGCTCCGCCTGGGGTCGGTGGAAGAACACCCCGAGGCAAATGCCTGGATCGCCCAATATCTCGATCGGGAGATCGCCTGGACAGTCAATGGAATTGGCACAAACATGATCTGGTTAGGAAAAGAGGTCGAGAACGATGTGACCTTTTTGTATCTGGAGGCTTCCGGTGTGCCGCAACTGAAGCAAGTAGAGGTGAGCAATCACCTCTTTTTGGAACACTTGGAAACCCAGGAAAACATCATGCATCTGCATTGCGGCAGCGACCTCAAAAGCGTGCGGTTGAACAAGGGCAACCCCAAAGGATTGATGACCTGTGAATAGCTGGTAGTTTTTTCAGTCAAAAGCCTCAGCAG
>CAZLKP010000329.1:0-5515 GCA_964560095.1 uncultured Bacteroidia bacterium | reverse complement strand
ATAGGCAGTTGCGGGGTAGTCACCCACCTACCCATCCAGACATATAACTCTCTCTTCTGATGCAACTCAACCATTTCATCGCCGGTGATTTTCAGCCTCCCGCTTCGAATGTCTGGCTCGATACTTATGAACCGGCAACCGGCAAGGTTTATTCTCAGGTAGCTGCTGGAAACGCTGCCGACGTGGAAGCTGCCGTAAAAGCAGCGCAGGAGGCTTTCCCGATGTGGTCAGATATGCCGGTGGATGAGCGAGCCCACTACCTGGAACAAATCGCCGATGGCATTGAAAAGCGCAGAGACACATTTGCCCGGGCCGAAAGCATAGATAATGGCAAACCCCTCAGTCTGGCCAGAAGAGTGGATATCCCCCGTGCGGAGGACAACTTCCGTTTTTTTGCCAGAGCCATTACCCAGTGGGGGTCTGAATCGTATGACATGGGATCCCGAGGCTTTAACTACGTGCTGAGAAGGCCCCTGGGGGTGGTCGGTTTGATTTCTCCATGGAACCTACCTCTGTATCTGTTCACCTGGAAAATAGCCCCGGCGATCGCAGCTGGGAATACAGCAGTTGCCAAGCCCTCTGAAATCACTCCGATGACAGCTTTTTTGCTGGGGGAGGTGCTGCAAGAGGCTGGATTACCTGCCGGCGTGCTCAATATCGTGCAGGGTACGGGGCCTGATGTTGGAGAAGCCATTGTGACCCACCCGGCGGTAACAGCCATTTCGTTTACCGGCTCAACCAAGGTGGGTCGTAGGATTGCTGAGGTAACGGCCGGAGCTTTCAAAAAGCTTTCCTTGGAGATGGGCGGAAAAAACGCAAATATCATCTTCGCCGATGCGGATCAGGACAAATCCCTGGATGGGACTGTGCGTGCAGGATTCACCAATCAGGGGCAAATCTGCCTGTGTGGAAGCCGTATTCTCGTGCAGGAAAGCATCTACGATGATTTTCTGAAAAGGCTAACAGAACGGGTTTCTGCTCTGAAGGTCGGTGATCCGCTGGAGGAAACAGCAGATATCGGAGCGATTGTTTCGCACGCGCAATGGCAAAAAGACCTGCAATATATCCGACTGGCTAGAGAAGAAGGAGGCACCGTTGTGTGTGGTGGAGAGGTGGCAGAATCACCGAATGAACGCTGCCAGAACGGCTGGTTTCTCCAGCCTACCATCATCGCCGGGCTTGGGCCCCAATGCCGCGTTAACCAGGAAGAAATCTTTGGCCCAGTGGTGACAGTCCAGTCCTTCAGCGATGAAGCCAACGCTCTGTTTAAGGCTAATGCAACACCCTATGGCCTTTCGGCGACCGTATGGACCAGCGATGTGAAGCGTGCCCACCGGGTTGCTGCCGGGCTTCATACCGGCATTGTCTGGATCAATAGTTGGATGGTGCGGGATCTCCGCACGCCATTTGGCGGGGTGAAACAGAGCGGTATCGGCCGGGAAGGGGGGGTTGAAGCCCTGCAGTTTTTCACCGAACCCAAAAATGTGTTCGTGGATTTGAGCTAACCATATCCTGACGTCCTATCGCATTACCTGCACTTTCTCTGATCCGGTGAAGGATCCCTTCCTGTAGGTCAATATGTAGATCCCATTGGAGCGGATTTCCGGTGATCGGATCCACCGCTACCATCCGGTTCCTGGGCTTTCCTTTGGCCTGTGTAGAAGGCCGGGTCATAAACACCCGGTCTGAGCAAGGCGTGATCAGGCCCAGGCTGAAAACTGTCAAAAAGCCACCGTTGGGGTGATTTTCTACTGATTTACCATCACAGATTTGCTTTCTTCGGCAGCCCATCCTCGGCCATCGGGACGAATCTCTATCAGTCGCGCAGCAGGCATTCCGCTACGGCTCGCAGTGGGAAATACGCCATCGGAGCGGTTATCCAGCAGTAATCCACCGGAACCCACCCGCTGAAAAACCTTCAGGTCTTCGAATTGTACCTGCGCATTTCCGGTACGGAAAGAGATCGCTTCTCCTCCTGGATGCAGGCCTTCCGGATCCGTCCAAGACAAAACTGGATAGTTGTTGAGCCAGACGGAAATGGTATTCGTCTCGGGGTCGGCCAGTACTGTCACCTCATACCAGTCCAGCGTTTTGATGGTGACAATGGCCTCCTGGTTGATGACTGGCATCTGGTTATTGCTTGCCCTGTAGAGCTCCACCTTATCCGCTCCGGTATCAGAATACCGGAACCATACGAGGTAAGAATTGCCCCGGTTGCTACCAGAAGGACTACTGGCCAGAAAATGAAGACCAAATCGTTTGTTCTCCCCGGCCGTGAGCAACCTGGCACGGAATCGATAGACGTAGGCCTGCCTGGACACCTGCTTCAGGGGCAGGTATATGTTGGAATTCCCTTCAATCGGATTGGTCTGCTGCAGTGTGGCATATCGGATGTCCCAAAGCCCTGCTACGGCTGTCCACTCTGGTCTGAGGCGGGAAAAATCGTCGTAGGCAAAGCCCTTGTTCTGAACAGCCGTCCACTCTGAACCGTTGAAAGTGGCTGCCAGGGCATACACATTTTCTGCATCTGCAGGCCTATATCTTACGGAGCCGGCGATGACCTTCGGGAAATCCGACACAACTGTCCCCGGAGTAGGTATAGGGGCCGGGTCAGGATTGGTCACGGGCGGTTCTGGTTCTGTGGATGGATCGGTTGGTCGGGAGGGCTCCGGAGAAGGCGCATCACCAAAGCGACCCTGTGCCTGGCCCACACCTGACCAGTTGATCCTTCGATCCACAACTAGCGAGCTGACCAGGAATTCCCGGTCGCCACTCAGCGGATCCAGGGATCCGCCCACTTCGACCGACACAGTCGATCTTCGGTTGTGATACACGATGAGATTGTCAAGCTCCAACCTGCATCCGCCGGTGCGAAGAGATATGCTCTTCCCACTGGTGAGGGGGTAGGGATCTACCCAGGCTCCGCTGAAGTCATTGTTTACATAGACCTCGATCCGGCCCTTTTGCGGATTGTAAATCGCTTTGAAGTCATACACCTTCCCCGATTCCAGGTTTACCGTGCGCACTGCCTTTCGATCAAACTGATTGTCAACGGTTTTGTAAATCTCCACCTGATCTGATCCGTCGGTATCGCGGATCCAGACGAAGTAGGAAGTACCCCGATCTTCCTGCTCCGGGTGCGAAGCAAAAAAGTGGATTCCATGGCGCCGGTTATTCCCTGAGCCTGTCATTCTGGCCTGCCAGTGATAGATGTACACATCATCGCCGGTTTGGCGGAGATCTGTGTAGAGGTTGGTATTGCCATGATTCATGTCGGATTGGACGAGACGCCCTTCATAGGTGACCCATTGGCCAGCTACATCCTGCCAGTGATTTTGAAGCCCCTGATCAAAATCATCGAAGAAAAAGCCTGCCTGTGGCCGGGAGCGCCAGCCCCTGCTTCCCCGCTCTGCCAGGTTGTAAAAGCGATTGGCAAAGCCTCGTCCACTTCGGTCGCGGTCGTTGAAGCGCAAGGTAAAATCGCCGCTGTAGGCGGGTTGCAGGTTGGGCTCTGTGATTGGAGCGACAGAGGGAAAGCTCAGATCCAGGGAAAAATTACCCAGATTACTGAGGGCCGGCGGATCGACGACCGGCGGGTTGGGATCTGCAGGAGGATTGGGATTTGGGGTCGGATCTGTGGGCGGATTGGGGGTCGGATCCGGCGGATTCGGCGTGGGTGCGGGATCAGTGGGCGTGCTGGGAGTACTACCCCCCACAACCTTCCAGGTCGATTCCCATCCGGCTGCATTGGTGGAGCGGTCAGACACAAAGTGAAGGAGAAGTTCGCTGCCACTTGACACAATGCGCCCCGGCCGATCGTCACCGCTAAACTGGCCCAGAACAGGGTCGTTGAATCCATTGCCATCATATATGGTAAGAATATCCAGATCCTCTTCGGTAGCAAATGAGCTAAAGGTCAATTCGATTTTCCCACCTCGCGGCGAAATGATCCGGTAGCCGTAATTCTCTTCATTGGCGTAACCAGCTTCCTCCGCTCCGGAATCCAGAAATCTCCCCTGAAAGCTCCGTACATTAAAAATTTGCGCATTGTTGCCACGTCCCATTAGGTTGGGCGTGACAAAACTGGCGCCAATAATGGCCGAGCTGTCGCCACCACAGACTGACTGCACCTGCCATTGGTAGATGCTATTGGCTTTGAGGCCGGTGAGCACGAGTTGGGATTCACGCACGATATATCGTGCCCATTGTGGCTGGCTCCGCCGTTTGACATACACCACGTAGTCATTCCCCAGCCCCTGCCAGGTGAGCGTGGCGCCCATGCCGAAAAGGTTGGTTGCCAGCAGGGTGGAAGGTGCCTCACAATCAACATCTCCCATTCTGGCTTTGTACTTGATGCGAAAGCCGCCATGATTGACCTGGCAATCGGACCGAAACTCAATGAACACAGCGCCACTCAAGGCAGTGAGCTTACCAGGCAGAACCTTTCCGGTAAACCGTCCAAGATACTTCCCATTGTCATCAGTCCCGTCAAAAATATCGAGATAATCATAAGGTTTGGCTGTGGTTCCCTCCATGTCAAAAGCTTCAAATTCCAGCTCTATAGAGGTTGCTCCCTGCGGCTGAATGAGATAGGTCGATCGATGCTGATCAGGATAATTACCGTTTCTGCCTCCGGGATCTTCAATTTCACCACGTCGGGCCGTGAATTTTTCCGGCTGTGGCATTGGATTCACCAATCGGTAAAATCGATCCCAGTCCCAGAAAGGGCCGGGATCAATGTGTGTATTTCCCCGAAAATGTTGGTGCCCTTTGACTTTATAGCAGTTGTTGGTGAGCACACTCACCCCATCTGTGGGCGGGCCACCAAAAGTCTGGAGCGGATTGATGTTGTATCGCTGGCAGATGTCGCGCACCAGGGCTGCGGAACTTTCATACATTTCATTGGTATACCAGGCCCCGCCATCATCGATGTAGCCTTCATGCTCAAGTCCAATGGCTTCCAAATTGTCGGTACGCACGTGGTAGGCTTTATCATTTTCACAGACCATCTGGGTGATTTGCCCGTCGGAGGCCCGGATGATATAATGGGCTGATACTTTGGCTCTGGAATTGCGAAACCAGGCAATGGCGCTGGCGTAGGAGCCCTGAACGGTATGAATGGTCACGTATTTGACACTGGCTCCGCCTCTGCCGTTACCAAAATTATTGCTGTGGGCAGGGTTCCAGATAGCTCCGGCGAAATTGGTGTTACTGCTGGTGGCCGTGCAGGAGGGAGTGCGGGCCCCGGGAGCGGTGTAGGTGTTTTCATTCCCGCTGGCGATGCGTTCGTTCGACACAGAAACCCGACTGGCACTCAGCACGCGGTAATTTTCTTCTCCAAAAATGGATTCATAGTCAAATGTTCGGCGTGTGCGAAAGCGGGAATTATAATGCGGGGCTTCCATCTCGCGAAGGACCATGTAGTATTGCTGATCGAAGGCAAATTCACTGGTAGGATCAGTTCCCATTGGGATTTCGCTGAGTTCGGAGATGATGGGCCTGTGCGATTCGACCC
>CAZLKP010000328.1:0-5523 GCA_964560095.1 uncultured Bacteroidia bacterium | reverse complement strand
AAGCTGTTGGGTTGCAGGAGTCGATGTTGATGATGCTGTGGGTTGCAGATCATCTTTCAGATCAAGGTCTTCAAATGTCAGAGGAGCAGGATTGGTAACCGTTGATGCTTCGCTGTCAGCCGAAGAGGTATTCTCTCCGGAAGACAAAATGGTGCTGTCTTTTTCGGCTACTATGACAGAGGTTGCGGGGAATGAATCGGAATCATGAGATTGACTTTCGCTGACATCCGTCTCAGGCGCAACTGTCTGTTCCCCCAGGCTTAATAAAGATCGTTTTGTTTCGTTGGGAGAGAGCCATCCGGGGAGAAACGCTGAAACAAGTAGCAGGACTAATGCGGTAGCAGCAACCAGGTCCCGCCAATGTCCGAGCCATATGCGATTGCCGAGCCACTGGTGAGAAAACATTCTCCAGTCGGCTTGGCTGAAGGAAACTTCCATGGTGCCCAACTGGTGCTGCACGGTTTTATACATGGGCGCATCCAACTGAGCAGAAATATCCAACCAGTCGGCAGGATTCACAGGGACTTCTAGCCTTTCCAATCGCGACCGGACTGCCTGATCGAGGGGGTGGCCATCCAGTTTGGTGGCCATGGAGGCCCAATCTTCCGGATTAAAGGACACCTCAGCAGTCTGAAATCGCTGGGAGAGTACTTCATCAAAGGCAGAGCCGGGTTCTAGCAAAGCTTCTTCGGGAGCATGCTCAGGTGCTGCACCGTTTTGTATGGGTACGACGGGAACTTCAGCCGGCAACATGGATTCAAGACGTGCCCAGTCTTCCTGATCCGGGAAAAGTTCTATACTGGCCAGAGAACTGGCGACGATGTCGTCAAAGGGTTGATTTTGCAGAGCCGCTTTGAGGTGACGCTGAAAAAAGATCTGCCAATCATGCTCCTGAAAAGGAACATGCAGGGAGTTCATTTTCTGGCGGATCAACTGATCCAGCAATTCATCAGGCATACTGTTCACCTTCTACCTGTTTGATAACCCGGGACTTGTGAATCATGACCTGGAGTTTGGCTCTTGCTTTTGCCAGGTTAGATTTGGAAGTCCCTTCACTAATACCAAGTTTTTCGCCCACTTCTTTATGGGAATACCCTTCGATCACATACAAGTTGAACACCGTTCTATATGCAGGGGACAATTTTTGGACCATTTCGAGGATTTCAGTGGCGCTCATGTCTGAGACAACGTCGCTCATATCCACTTCATGGATGGCATGATTGATTTCTACGAGATTGGGCCGTTTGGCCAGCTTTCGGTAGTGATCAATGGCCGTGTTGATCATGATCCTTCGCACCCATGCACCAAGATTGGTGCCACGCCGGTATTTACTCAGATTGGTAAATACTTTCATAAACCCTTCATGGAGAATGTCTCTGGCTTCTTCACGGTCGCTGGAGTATCGCATACAAACGACCATCATGCTGCCATAATATTTCTCATACAGCGCCTTTTGATATTTGCGTCCGCCCTGCAGACATCCATCCACAATTTGTTCTTCAGTCAAGGCTTGAGACTTCATGGACCTGTGAGTTATTCATAACAACGCCTGAGCGAAGAGCTCCGTTGCCATGATGGTAAAGGTAAAGTGAGAAGTAGAGATCTGGTCAAATAGGTCTGTAGGTCCTTTTGCTTGATGTGTGATCTACAATGTACAAAATATTCAGATTCCCTCATTCACGACGATGAATTCTGGTCGGGGTGGTTACTGTTCATCCGTCTATGATGTTTTTTCGTATACGTCTAGGAAGGTGGAAAGAATTTAGCTATTTTATTTTCTCTGATCGTGCTTCCCGAAATCATCAGTGAGGCGATCAATCATTTTCGCAAAGCGCTTCTGATCCATATGGGTCAAGTGAGTGTGTAAGTAGAATCCGAACAGAGAAACGGTGGATCAACAATTGACTGCGGCTGAACATAACATAACCCAGGCCCTCAAACGGTATTTTGGTTATGAATTTTTTCGGGGGAAACAAGAGGACGTCGTCCGCAACGTTCTGGAAAGAAAAAACACCTTTGTCATTATGCCTACCGGCGCGGGGAAATCACTCTGCTACCAACTGCCGGCAGTGATGATGGAGGGTACAGCCCTGGTGATTTCTCCTCTCATCGCCCTGATGAAAAACCAGGTGGACCAACTTAGTGCTTTTGGCATCGAAGCAGGATTTCTCAACTCGTCCATGAATCGGGGCGACTATGAGGCTGTGAAGCAAAAGGTGCTCAACGGGACACTCAAGTTGCTCTACGTTGCTCCTGAGTCTTTGGTCAAGGAAGAGTTTATTGAGTTTCTTCGTCAGGCCCAAGTGAGCTTTTTAGCAGTCGATGAGGCCCATTGTATTTCTGAATGGGGCCACGATTTCCGTCCGGAATATCGCCGGATCAGGGAGATCACCTCCAAATTGGGAGAAGTGCCTGTGATTGCTCTCACCGCCACCGCCACCCCTAAGGTGCGCCAGGATATCCTCAAAAACCTCGATGTTCCCGGTGCGGATGTCTTCCTTACAAGCTTTAACCGCGACAACCTCTACTACGAAATCCGGCCGAAGGTCTCTGGGCAACATGTTACCACCGAGATCATCCGCTACATCAAGCAGCATACCGGCAAGTCGGGCATCGTCTATTGTCTCAGCCGCCGAAAAGTGGAAGAAATCGCTGAGGTGCTCAATGTCAATGGCATCAAGGCCGTGCCCTATCACGCGGGGCTAGACCCAAGCACCCGGTCGAGGCATCAGGACATGTTTCTGAATGAGGAAATCCACGTGGTTGTCGCGACCATCGCTTTCGGGATGGGCATCGATAAGCCTGATGTGCGCTTTGTGATCCATCACGATGTGCCCAAGAGTATCGAAAGCTACTACCAGGAAACCGGTCGTGCCGGCAGAGATGGTCTGGAAGGAAACTGCATCCTGTTTTACGATTTCAACGACATCGTAAAACTCGAAAAGTTTATGAAAGATAAGCCCGTGAGCGAGCGCGAGTCGGGCCGGGCATTGCTGTACGAAATGGCCGCCTTTGCCGAATCAGGCTCCTGCAGAAGGAAAATGATGCTGCACTATTTCGGTGAGATCTTCGACGAGAAAAAGTGTGAAAACATGTGCGACAATTGTCGCTTCCCAAAGGAAATCTACGACGCCACCCGCGATGTGAATCTGGCCCTCTCCGTCGTCGAAAAAGTAGATCAGAAATTTGGGGTTACTCACCTCGTGAATGTCCTCAGAGGCTCACAAAATCAGGCTGTTCAGCTCTACGAGCACGATAAGCTTCCCATCCACGGTAAAGGCAGTGAGTACTCCGAAAAAGAATGGAAAAATATTTTCAGTCAGGTCATCATCAGGGATTATCTGCGAAAAGACATTGAAGAATACGGCACCCTGAAGCTCACCCGAAAAGGGAAAAAGTACCTCGACATGCCTCAGAAAATGGATCTGTTTCAGTTCCGTGATTTTGAAGCCATGAACAGGGATGCTCCACAGTTGGAAAGCTTCAAAACCTATGATGAAGACCTATTTGATCAGCTCAAGGCATTGAGAAAAAAGCTGGCCGGCGAAAAGGGAATCCCGCCTTATGTCATATTTCACGATCCTTCGCTGGAAGATATGGCCACCAAATATCCGGTGACCATGTCTGAATTTCAGAATATAACCGGGGTGGGTCGAGGCAAAGCCAAGAAATTTGCCGCCCCTTTCCTCAAACTGATCAGCGAGTATGTAGAATCTAAAGGGATTGAACGGACCACAGAGGTCGTTGTGAAATCTGCCGCCCGGAAAAACATGAACAAGCTGTTCATCATTCAGCACGTGGATCGGCGCACGCCGTTGGACCAGATCGCAGAGATCAAGGGGTTAGAGTTTGCGGAGTTGCTTGGCAACGTAGAGCAGATTGTGTATTCCGGTACCAGGCTGGATCTCGATTACTATGTGGAAGACCAGCTCGACGATGATGCCATCGACGAGATTTATGATTATTTCATGAATTCTGAGACGGATGATATTGATTTGGCGGAGAAAGAGCTTGGGGGAGAATATACTGTGGAGGAGATTCGCCTGGTTCGGCTCAAATTTATCTCTGAAGTCGGAAACTGATTCCCTGCACCTTTTTTTTCCTTTAATCCGTGGTAGATCGTAGATTTACCATCTGATGTGATAATTTGATTATCAGAAACTATGGATTTTATCAAGGAGCTCCAGGCAATGGAGGATAAATTTTACGGAGAATGGGAAGAGGATCGCAATACGTTGATTCCCGAGCTAACTCAGCTTCATCTGAACGCAGCTGAGGATGCTAATGGGTTTAGTCGCTTTCTCGTTCAGGTCTCCGATATGTTTGGCGGTATTTACATTCCCTATTTATTCTGGGACAAACTGGCCTATTTCCTTAAGGCTGAGGAGCAGCGCACTTACCTGCAGGACCTGATGCTGAAATTTTCCAACTCCAACTTTGAGGAAGAGGAACAATCAAAAATGAAGCTCTTGCTCGTAGTATATTTTGCCCACGAAAAAGAATTTGAGATCAATAAAATCAGAGCCAAAGTCATCGATAAAGCTCATCCGGAGGTGAAAGAATATTATTTGAAATTGCTCAATTTCACCGAAAAGAATCAGAAAGCGACAAATATGTATTGCGAGAAGTTTGGCCTTCTCAAAGACATTCATCCCAATTTCGACCTCTTGGGGCTGCCCATTACCCAGCTCAAAGAGCGGCTTCAGGGAGTATAAAAAACACCAAATCCCCATAAGCGACACAGCCCGGCTCATACCTGAGCCGGGCTGTGTTTGTTGAAGGTGACCAATTATACCGGATGTAATATTCTCAGGCGATGAGGATTGGGGATTGTGCCTTCTGGTGTTTGATTGGAATCGTTGATAACATCCAACTGAAAATCCTAAAGCATGAACCTCAACCCTTCTTCTTTCGCACCTGATGCTCTGATCCAGCGGCGCTTGTTTGATGAGGTGTGGAACAGATATCTGGATGAGAAGGGGCCGGAAGATAGCAGTGACATGGAATCTGTTACCGAGATTGATGCCAGCTGCCTTCCCATTACTGATGTTTCCGCCTTTTGCGTATTCAAAAATCTGAGATTTATTGATTTCAGCCTCACAGAGATCGAAGACCTATCGCCCCTGGCAAGCCTGTCACACCTTCGGGAGCTGCATTTGACCTTTCATCAGGGATTTAGGCTTGATGGCCTCGAATCTCTCACCCAGCTCCGGATTCTGGATCTGTCCTATCCCCGTCATGCGATTCCTGGCCTTCATCGTGTGGCTGATCTGGAATGCCTGGAGGAACTGTACATGAATGGATGTGGGCTCACCACCATCGCGCACATGGTGCCATTGGAGGCTTTGAAGGTTCTTACCGTGTCTTTTAACAGAATCCCACAGTGTGAACGGGACGCCTTCCGGCATTTGAACCCTGGATGCGCGCTTCTGGATTAATCCTCGCCCAACTTATTCGTAGGTTTCTCTGGTGGCGTCGCCCCAGAGGCGTTCCAGTTGGAAAAACTCCCGTTTTTCCTGCTGG
>CAZLKP010000327.1:2838-5539 GCA_964560095.1 uncultured Bacteroidia bacterium | reverse complement strand
CTCCTTGTACAGGGAAACTGGCTCGGCATCGCTGGCCAGCTCAACCTTGGATGGCGGCTCGGCAGAATCTGATCATTCTGCCGCCGGAAATCCAATCGCCATCGTGCCGGTTCCTTCAATCCTTTGCTGGGGACCAGGTGTGGCCGGCAGGATCAGTATGCTCAGCAAGAGCGTTAAGCGTGTTTGTCGTTTCATAATCAAATTCATTGAGATTGTGGAAGGGTCCTTCTCTCGCACACACGAAGCTCACCTTGCTAAAGGTTGGGTTCAGTCTCAACTTTTTTTCAGTTTTCTCCTAAATCCTACACATCCCTCCATTTATGATCCAACTTAACTAAATTACGAAAAATTGAATAATATTGAGATTTTTCCTTGTCCTCCTGATCCTGATTCCCCTCAGCAGCCACGCCGATCAGGCGCTGAACGTGACTGTGCACCAGGGTTGTGACTACGCCCTCAGGTGGAATCCCGAAACGGATACCCTGCAACTCAGTGGCAATGAATCCTGGAATCCCTGGATGCCCGAGGATGTCTTCGGATGGCAAATCCTCGATGAAGGGCAGCTCCGCTCCATGTTTTACTGTACCCATGATTTTGTGGGTAGCATCGACTTTGACGAGCAAATGGTCCTGGCCGTGGTGCGATACGACTCGGTGGATTGGAACTTCTTCCCGAGGAAGGTGACATTTACCCAGCAGGAGCCCGCTCTACACATTGATTACGACGCCATTACCCGGACCCTGCGTCCGCAGAAACCAAGCCTCTCCACAGCCATTTTTCTGATCGACATCACCGAATCCCTGCGAAAAACAGGTATCAGCAATCTTCGATTTTCAGTCACAGAGACCCAGCGAGGGCCGTGGAAGCCCGGGCAGTCTCCCTACCCCTCTCCCACCGCAGATGTCTGGTTCCCGGTGGCCCATTCGCCCCAACAGCTCAAGCGGTCTTTCGAATACAGAGCCCGACAGCTCAGCCAACTCCAACCGGCAGGAGTCGAAATTGAATGGATGCCCGATTATGTGATCCTGGAAGGCGCTCACCTTCAGCCAGATCTCAACATGCAATCAACCACCTATCTGCTGATTGATGATTCCACGACATGGGCCAATACCTTTCGGCCCATGTGGGGCAAAACCATTGATGAACGATTGATTTTTACTTCCGGTGACTTTAGGCAGATGTTTGCCCTGGCGGTGGTAAAACGCAAACCGGGCAACAAAATGTCACTGGGAGAATGCTTCTGGACCGAACAGGGCTATCGGATCAATATAGAAACTAACCGGGTCCCGGGGAGAACAGGGCCGGAAGTGCTGGTCGTTTTGTTTCCGCGAGGTGACTACGGGATCATGAGTTTTCGGGAGAATGGCGCCATGATCGACCCGAATAGCCTCAGATGATCAGTACACATCCTCCACGAAGGCATAGAGCGCCGGGTTGCCTGGTCTTCTGCGAAGTTGTAATCGCTGAATGCGGCCTGCACTCTGGCCGGGATTCCACAAATAGATCTTGAGGATGGCCATAGGATTGCGCAACACATTGAGGTGGCGGGTTCTGAACGCCAGATCGGCCCAATAATCGCATTGGGTTCCAGGCCTGAGATGCAAATCGGCTGATCGCCAGAAGCGCGGCTCTCCATTCACCTCCACGCTCATCACGAGTTGCGGCAGTGCCTGCGCCACCGTGTCAATGGTCACGTCGCATTCGACAGAAATGATTTCCGGATATTCGGTGAAATAATTGTACGGAATGACCTGCTCCGTTCCCACAAATACCTCCCTGGCATTCCAGCTGCCTGGGTCACTTTCCAGCAACACCCGTGGTGGAGCAGCAGCCGAGTCCAGGGGAACCCTGGATAATTCATAATACTCGGAAATGGCCCACATCTGTGGTGGAGCAGCATAAGGGAAATATCGTTCAAGCAATGGAAGCACTTCCAGCGGGAGATCGCGATTGAGCCACCCTACCGCCACCTGCTCTGCAACCGTCGTGTCTGCCCAGGCCACCATCTTGTCCACATCCGGAATCTCATAGCTATTCATCCGGTATTCTACCCCCAACTGATCTTCGTAGTAGGTGAGATAAAATGGCTGATTGACTTGCATCCATCCCTCCTTTTTCCCTCCATGATCTTCCTGAAAAAATCTGACCATAAATTCTGCCCCACGCCCATAGTGCCAGTCATAAAAGCCCCGCTCAAAGATCAGACTCAGGATGGCACTGCTCCCCAGCAACAGGACCATAACCACTGTATCTGGCACAGCCAACCGACCAAAGAAGGAAAAGACCAGCAAGGTCAAAAAGGGAACTACAAAAAACAGCACCCCAAAATGAACCACAGGTGTGAACAACCAGGAATACCCCAGTGCCAGCAACACCGGTAACAACACCCAGTCCAGCAACATCCACCGGGCCTGAGCTACCTGTTTGTTGAGACCGCCCCGAGCAATGCCCCAGATCAGTACCAGGCCAATGACCAGGGCAAACCACCAGGCATAGTGGACAAGATAGCCAGCGTATCGCTGAAAGAAAGAACCACCGGGCACGACCAACCAGGATGGACCATTCGTCGATGATGCCCGGAAAACAGCAAAAAGATGAGGCATGGACAGGAGTAAACCGCCACCAATACCCATGAGAAAACGCTTCCGAAATCTGTTGGGCAATATCGTCAACACAGACAGCAGCATCACCGAAGCCACCA
>CAZLKP010000327.1:2338-2828 GCA_964560095.1 uncultured Bacteroidia bacterium | reverse complement strand
GCAAATATCCACAAAGAGCCGTCAGGACAGTTATGCCTGCCACCGCACCCCATCCCGGCAACCTGGTTTGCCGAAACAGATCCAGCAGTATACCCAGCAAGAGCAGCGCATTTACCGCCAGCATATTGGGCTGCAGACTCAGGCTAAAAAAAATACCAGCCTCCATGGTCGCCATCAACGTCGCGGCCAGAAGCGCCCCTGTTTCAGAAATCATTCGCCTTCCAAGTAGCCAGACCAACCAGACAGCTAACAGTCCAGACAACAAAACCGGGATTCGAAGCACCCATTCCTGATTACCAAACAGGCCGGTCCACCCCCACAACAACAATTCTATCCCATGAGGCCCACCCTCTACATTCCCTGAAAGCAACTCCCACGGTGTGTGTTGATCAAGCCGGAATAAAATTCCCAGATCTTCGTCTCCCAGAGACAATTCCCCTATCCGATATAAGCGAAGCCACAAGGCAATAAGGGTGAGGATTCCCATCCA
>CAZLKP010000327.1:242-2328 GCA_964560095.1 uncultured Bacteroidia bacterium | reverse complement strand
TGTCCGGTAAAGCTACAGAAAGACCGCAACTTAGGAGAAATTCCGGTTTGGTGCTACGCGGCATTTGTCCAATTTTACGCCATGAGTCAGGTGTTTCCTCCCGCGTTTCTTGATGTCATGCGCCAGCGGCTGGGGCCGGATCTGGACCAATGGACAACTGCCATGGCCGATTCACCTCCGGTTAGCATTCGCCTCAATCCACGAAAGCCGTTTACTTCTCCTGAATCCACGTCAGTCCCCTGGACCAAAGAAGGAAGATATCTCCCCGAGCGGCCGGTGTTTGCCCTGGATCCCCTTTGGCACGCAGGCGCCTACTATGTGCAGGAAGCCAGTTCCATGTTGCTGGAAGCCGCTGTCCCAAAGTATCTTCGAGAGAAACCGATTCTTGCCCTGGACCTATGCGGCGCACCCGGCGGCAAAAGCACCCATCTGCAATCATTGATTCACCCCGAAAGCCTGCTGGTGAGCAATGAAGTAATCCGGCAGAGAACACACATTCTCCATGAAAACCTCAGCAAATGGGGAGGAGGCAATCACATCATCACCCAGGCCGATCCCGCCCGCTTGGGGGCCGTGTCAGATTTTTTTGACCTGATCGTCGTGGATGCCCCCTGTTCCGGGGAAGGCATGTTTCGCAAAGATCCCAACGCCAGCTCAGAATGGTCACCCGACCATGTGAAACTCTGTGCTTCCCGCCAACGCAGAATTCTGGACGACATCTGGCCGGCCCTGCGCTCCGGCGGTATCCTGATCTACAGCACCTGCACCTGGAATCCTCACGAGGATGAAAGCCAGGTCAATCGCCTCATCGACGAAGAAGGCGCCACAGTGCTCCCGCTGACTGAGTTTCATTCCGACTGGGGATTTCTGCCCATTCCGCTGCGGCATGGACAAGGATACATGGCATTGCCACATCGGGTGCAGGGAGAAGGTTTTTTTCTGGCTGTCCTGCAAAAGCCGGAAGCAGATTCTACCATGACTCTCGACAAGTCTGGCAAACTAATCCGGGCGACACGAAAAGAAAGAGAAGCCGCCGCAGCTTTCACCCCGGAAGGCTGGACCCTGTTTCAACATAAAGGAAATCTGTTTGCCTTGCCCGAAGCCACAACAGCTGCCGCAGATCATGTCCTTCAGCGTGTGGCGCCATATTCGGTGGGTGTTGGTGTCGGAGAAGTCAAAGGCAAAGATTTTCGGCCATCTGCCGAAGCCGCCTTGTGGACTCAATTGTCCAAAGATGCCGCGCCACGCATCAACCTCGGCAAAACAGATGCCCTCCAATTCCTTCGAAGGGACAACCTCGCCTTTACCAAAGAAAAAGGGTGGGTGCTCGTGAGCTATGAGGACATTCCCCTCGGTTGGGCCAAAGGCATCGGCCATCGGGTCAACAACTACTACCCGCAGGAGTGGCGGCTGCGGATGGAGTTGTGAGGAGAGAGAGTGAGATGTTGAGAAGCGAGAGGCGAGACTGGAGCCATCATAAAGCCCCTGTGCGGCAGATTTTGTGAGCTGGAGAGGGGTTTGGGGTGAATGAGCGGGTAAGATATTGTTCGAAGCGGGATTCGCCTGCGGGGAATCCCTACGGAGAAATTACCATGCACAACTGTAGGCTCACCCCGCAGGCGTGGGCTACTCGCCGTCGAATTCATAAGTAACAGTTTCACTATGATATTCATACAAGCCCGTAAGAAATGTTAACGAGGACACTCCCTGAGCTTGTAGTGCTTCACCAGAAATAGACAAATCCTCGTCTATTCCGAACTCAGATTCTGCATGATCGATAGTTTCAGGGAAATAAATCGTACCAACTGCTGAATTGGCAGGTACTACCACATCAAAGCTATACCCAGCATCGAGACCAACACTAACATCATACAAACCGAAGCATTGATCACAACCACAATTAACTCCATCTCTTCTTCGGTTCGTAGTCTTCCTGTGCGGCTTGCCCGAAATTTTTATTCCGATTTTTGGGCCAAAATGATCCATTGCCTGATCCCCTACAGGATCATCGATAATGAATGATGAGTCTTCATCAAAATTGTGACTATGACTTGAGGATTCGTGAATCCAAGCAATACAGTCGCGA
>CAZLKP010000327.1:0-232 GCA_964560095.1 uncultured Bacteroidia bacterium | reverse complement strand
TACCTGGTTGCGCAACGAGTTAAATCAAAAAAAAAAAAAAAAATGACAGAACAAAACTATTTCGAAAACAAAAATAAACTAACTACCTATTTAAACAACCCGCCGAAATGACATTAAGCAGAAAAAATCAACATGAAGAATTTCATCCGCATGCGGTCCTATCTACTTGCAATGGGCTCCTTTCCTCCCTCATCGCCTCATTGCCGCTCCCTCCAGAGGGAGACAACCGCAC
>CAZLKP010000326.1:2162-5581 GCA_964560095.1 uncultured Bacteroidia bacterium | reverse complement strand
AGGAAACAAACTGGATCAGTACATGATGGGAATAGCGGTGTATGAGGATCTATCGGTCGGAGAACTTGATTATACTCCTGATCTGGATGTATCCTGGCTGGTGGAGTTTCTCACTTCGTATAAAACATCCAAATACCCAAAACTCCAGAATCAGGCCTTCCTGGAGTTATACCTCAATCGGAGCTATCTCATCAATGGCGTTTTCTTTTCTGTATTTGCTGAATTGCTCCTAGAATTGTACCCTGCCAACCAGATGGTCAAGGCTGTAATGCGGCACTTTTCAAGGTATCACGGAATCGTGCAGCAATTGGTGAACGACAACATTGATTATATTCCCAGTGACATCAACCCTGGCACCAGTAGCAAGAGGCCTGTAGATACATACACAGATCTGGCCCGTGGACTCCTCACGCTGCCGCTTCAGTGTTTTATCAATCAGCAACAAGATGTTCGGAATTGGAGCCTAATTGAGGATTTTCTGTATGAGCCGTCAACTGAAAAACGCTTGAAACTAAGTGGTACCAGTCTTCAATATGAGGTACTGCAAAGGTTACATGCTTCAAGAGCCTTGAGCCAGGCGAAATCACTTGTAGCCGGAATTACCCACGCTTTTTACGCTCATGCAGTGACTAGCCTGTGGGGGCTGAACCTGGAGACAGATAAGATAGGCATATTGAACGATCTGATGAATATTGGCCTGGCCAATCAGGGCTACCGATTGATGGGGGATCATTAAAGAGCGAGGTCCATCCGGAATCTGGACGATATTCAAAGACAATAAATCCAGACAGCAATTCAGAAAAAAATATAATCATTCAGAAATAACGTGGTTTGCCGTTTTATGGTATGATTGCTATTATTCTTTGTGCTGATTTTGTATTCATGATTCGAAATATTTATCTTAATGAACTTGGCTTTTGTAATTCTTCCTACCCATGAAAAAGCACAACAGACCACCAGTATTCTCAACCTTTCTAAAGGCCCCTGAATTGGCTACCCCCAACTTTCATGCTACGCCTGAGTTTGAATACGAAAAATTCTACCGAAGCGCGAAAGGCCTTTCCAGTACCATTGCTAAACCTGGCAGTTTGGACATAACCACCATCTTTCGAAATGTAGATGAGGCTGGCCAGGATTACTTTCAGTATCGGTTGCCGAACAGGATCAAGACTGGAGACAAGGCGCTTAGTGCCGCTACGGTGGAAATCCTTGAGAAGTATCGGATTTATTCGGGGAAGAGCAATGAGAAGGCCCCTGGCCTGGGTGAGGAAGCAAAGAAGAACTTGGAGGAATTCTCTATTGTAAGAATGTATCACCAGCTGGACCGGCTTAAGATTTGGGAAGACCCGCTGAAGAAGTCACCCCTGGCTACCTACTTTGACGATAAGATATCGTCTAAAGATCGCGAAATTGAAGAATTCAAAATAGCTGAATCTTCGATGGTTAAGACTATACTAGGTCAGTTAAACCGTGAATCATGCTATTTTCTTTCGGTACCCCTAATCGCCAGAGGAAGACTCATGGGGGCTGTCTATCTGGTGTACGACGAGTCAGAATTACAGCAGGAAGAATTTCGAAAAAATGAAGCACAGCAGCTTTTTTTTCGAAGTTATTGCCTGGGGCTCACCAGGGAGTATGAGCGGATCGCTTTAGAGAGGCGGTTGAACAAGTTTGCCACCAAGCCTACCGACCCGCTGGAAGGATTTCAGCAGGTTTTCTATGATTTGGATATCTCGTATTTCTTCTACAATAAAAAAGGGAAAGAGAAACTTGACAAGGAGCTGGAGAAGCAAAAATTAAAAAAAGACATCATCACTGGGAATCCATTTCTGATGGATTTAGGCTACAAGGCCTACTACCATGAATACGGAGAAGTGTACATAGAAGAAAGTAAGACGGTTGCACGCCGAAAAGCCGAGGCAATCAAAGGAGCAATTACCTCCATCATTGTGGATTCATTTGCGCACAATGTAGGGGCACACAGTCTGGTGGCGCTGAAGTGGTGGTTTGAGCAGCGTTTCAAGCAATATGACAAAAGCCTGCAACTGATACAGGAGGTTGAAAAGGACGAGAAAATGGTAGAAACCAACCTGGAACTGCTTCAGCATGTGGTCATTGGTCACGACTTTCTTAAGGAGGTAGGGGAAAAGGAGCTCTTTCATACCTATGTAGATTTATCAGAAAGTGCTCAGGACAACAATGCGGTCTCGTTTCTGGATGTCACTCGTTTTAGCAACAAGGATCAACTTCGTCTGATGTTCTCCTATTTCAGAAACGATCCTGAGCGGGCTCCTTTGGATATCGTGTCTCAGGATGATCCCATCTCTTCTTTTCCGTTCCCTACTGATTACGCCTTACACCATTATTTTGAGTTTCTCAGAAATAAGTCCGCCTTCTGGAGTGGAGTAAGCCGGGATTTGGCATTTGGTGGAAGCATTCGATCACTGAAATATTTGCTCAAGACGTTTTTGAGCAACACCCTGTTTCTGGGAACGGTTGCCCATTCCGAAGGAATTAACCAGGTCAATGTGTACCTGGAATTCCTGAAAGACGGAGAGAATGATGATCCTATGACTGAGGAAGTCGAACTCTCTGGTCAGTTTGCGATTATTAATCTGAATATCATTAGGAGAAAGGAGAAAGAGCCACAGAAGACTTCCAGTGGGAAAACATATTCAGACTACGCATTCCTACGCGAGGGTGACAATTTTAAAGAATTATATACACACCTCAACACATTCGATCATACCCCCTTGTTTTTCCCAGGAGGTATAATAGGGGAACAGGCACTGTTTACACTTTTGGAAAATACCTTGAGAAACATCAAACACTACAGACGGGAATTGCCGCACATACGAAAAAAAGGGATCCACTTGTACATTTCCTTTAAGCGCGTAGGATTCATAGAGCGTGATAGCGGCAATCTCACTAAAGAGAAAAAGCTGGTGAGAATCGGTACATGGCTACATCATCCTCAGGATCTATATCTTGAAGTAAAAGGTAACCGGAAAATTCCGGTAATTCAAAAGCAGACGGATCAGTTAAAAGAGCGAATCATTGATGAGTATGGAGGTGTACGCCTCGGTGGATCTTCGCAAGACAAAGTATGTGCTTCTTTCTTGATCAATGGAGCATTTGACAAAATTGATGTCATTCACCCTCATGAGGCCAAAAAGCATTATTTCCCTTATGTATATTCTTCTTCTGAGGCTGTAAGAGATGAAAGCGATCTTATTACCAAAAAGCAGAATCGGGTAAATGGATTCAAGCCTGATGAGCGGATTTTCCATATGACCTACCACAAACAAATGAGGGATGTGGATCCAAAAGAAAGAAGAAAAAAATATGAAGAAGTAGTGGAGAAATATCGCCATGATTTTCCGCCGGGGACTTGGCCAAAAGGAACAATTAAAAAATAC
>CAZLKP010000326.1:1347-2152 GCA_964560095.1 uncultured Bacteroidia bacterium | reverse complement strand
TTCATGTTTGGATTGGGGAAGATTTTAAAATCGCAACTGAGCAATATCATGCTGCCAATGAGCTCCTGGCTCGGAATAAAATCGTGGCTGTAGATAAGTACATCATTGACGAGTTAAGTGAACCACTATCGTTCGAGGAGGCTAGAAAGGAATTAAGGAAGTCAGGACTTGTGCGGGTGATAAAAATAGATGAACACCTCCAGAAATTGGAAAACCAAAGGCAAAGTGAGCCGGATCCTTCCAGCCAAGCGGTAATTCAACAACAACAGTACCACGTTGCTATGACCAAGTGGTTTTCCGAATGGTTGTTGCCTTTGTCAGGGAAGGAGAGAAAAGCTGCTGCTGATGAAAAGGGGCATATTAACCAAATCGATCCTGAAAGAATCTGGGTAGAGCTTTATCATGACGATGATACTGTTTTAGGGGGGGCATTGTTGTCAAAATCAACGAATGATATCTGGAGTCTTTCGTATCATGTCCCTGACGAAGAAACCGGAGTCATAGAATTACCTGTGGGTGATCTACCGGAACGGTATCACCGATTTTGGTTGGCACATGGAAACCAGAACTCAGAGACGCCCGAAGGGAATAAGAGTGGCAATTGCGTGAGTATTCGAACCCACGGCGCTATTTTTACAAAGATCTTTGTCAATAGCCTGGAAAATCCGGCTATTAAAGGAGAATTCACCATTCCTAACCTTCAACTGGCTGATCCAGCAAAGGTAAAAGCAGAGGAATTACTCGAAACGGTCTTGACAAGAATCGTCATGTATGACAACCGTCTGTATGACCGTCTGCCAGAGGC
>CAZLKP010000326.1:0-1337 GCA_964560095.1 uncultured Bacteroidia bacterium | reverse complement strand
GATCCCGATTCAAAAGGATGAATTCACACCCGAAGGCGATTTGCCTGACTATCAAAAAAACTGGTCAGTCATGAAAGACGCGCTTCTGGTGGAAGCATTCCCTGAACGTGGGCGATTTTTTCATCCAGAGGTATTGGCACATGCATTGAATAATACTCATTTCCTGATTATTCACCTTTCCTATTTGGAAACCATCTGGGTGGATCAGGGAGAGAGAGGGGAGACCTTTGGCGAACGCCAGGTTCTCGAGTTTTTTGAAATTCGAATCAAGAAATTCTACAAAACATGGTTTGGGAAGCCTCTTCCTCAAAACTTCATGCTTGTCATCACATCGGGTCGTGGACGTGCAGACTGGATTGATGAACTGCTGGCGAATAGCGAAAACGAGGGGAGAAACTACTTCGATCAAATTACCTTCAGGCCGATTGAGGCCATTTTGGGGGCAATTGAAGACGGTCGTTTCATGAACGATCAGTTCCAAATCAAATATAATTTGTGTAGAATGTTGTATGGCTCTTAAATACCTATGACCATGTACAACCGATTGATGATTATCAATGATGGGTGGCTTCCACATTCAAAAAAACCCATCCCAGCTCTGAAATCAGACATTGAAAGCCCTTCTGAATCTGAGGTTATTCAGTTTTTTTCAGATCTGGATCTACATAAGAACTTTCCCGATCATGTGGAGGGATCCAAGCAAGCAGATGGACTTCTGAGGATTAATCTCCGCTTGACAAATATGTCTGATCGAGCTGTTTTTGAAGAGAAGGTCTTCAAGCAAATATGGACTTCTTTTCCAGCCCGAAAGTATCTCTATTTGTACCATGGAAGAGACAGGGCAGAGTTATCTTTCTCGGTGCGGTCAGCATGGCAGTCTAAAGCCAATGAATTGAACCCTGGAGAAATCATCAATCTGGCATTTGGAGATTTCTCACAGCTGGAAGGCAAAATATATGGTAAGAATGGAGGGCTCATCGCATCTAAGCGATTTTATGCAGAGCAACGTGGAAACAGAGAGCGGGCAGCTACATGGCAAAAGTCGGAGAATGGATTGAGTGGTTTCTATGTTATTGACAGAGAGAGGTATGATGCAGTCTGGGATGCTTATTTTTGGAGAGAGCTGCTCCTCCGAATTAGGAAGACTCTTATCTTATTTGATGCATCAACACCATATTCAATGCCTGAATTCCAAGAAATCCAATCTGGATTGAAACAAGAGCTGGAGGAATTATCCAAGCTGATCTCATGTATTCAAAAGGATGACCGAGGGGTGAATACTGAAACCAATAAGGATCTTTTTTCAAAGCTGAATCGTCAGATACCAGAGATTACAT
>CAZLKP010000325.1:0-5621 GCA_964560095.1 uncultured Bacteroidia bacterium | reverse complement strand
CCTGCTGCGCGGAGTGGTGGGCGACGCTGCGGGCGTCAAGGCGGCGGGGGGGATCAAGACCCTCGACCAGGCCCTGAACAGTGGAAAGACATTTGCTTTCACGGATCCCAACTCAACTTCAGGATGCCTGGTTCCCAGCGTTCTCTTTTATCGCGATTTGAAAGCAGCGCCCGAAAAACTGTTCAAAGCAGTCTCCTTTTCAGGATCCCACGGCGCCAGTATTCTGGCCGTCAAAAACGGCAAAATCGATGTAGCGGCCACGAACAATATCGACATGGATCGAATGGCGGAAAAAGGAGCGGCGGCCATGGAGGATTTCAATTTCATCTGGCGGTCCGAGCTGATTCCCGGGGCCCCCATGTGCGGCCGGAAGGATCTTCCCGAAAGCTTCGAGGACATAGCTACAGACTATCCGATGACGGGTGTATTCGATTTCGACAGGTTGCCTGAACAGGTCTGGGTATCAGCCTTTGAAGACCTAGGCCTTCGAGCGGAAAACCGATCCTGGGCGACAGAAGCGTTTCCGCTAAGGAGAATTTCAATGTTTGCCGATACCCCCGGAAGGCGGGAAGGTTATTCCGAAATGACGATTACTACCTCTAAGCCCAGCGAAAATGCCCTCCGGACCATCCTCAATTATGTCATGACTTTGGCCGAAAAGGAGGAGAAGGATGGTTTCAGAGGCAATGAACCTCGTGTTGGAGTTGGTCTTTGAGTAGCTTTCTACCCTCTCATTCCACCAAGCCATATAAAAAGAACAAGGAGGCTGCCCTTGTACAGCCTTGATGGGGAAAGTGGATACAACCTCAGCTAACATAAAAACGCTCAAACGCTTACCTGAGATTGAAGAATGGAGGAGATTTGCGGAATGACATTGCCCATGCAGGGTATGTTAGTCATCCAAATTCTGGAGCTAAGATGACCACAGATCCTAAGACCATGTCCCAGTATTTCCTGATCCCAACCATGCTGACGCTCAACATGCAACTGACACGGGGAGCCTCCGAGTACCTCCCCGGTTGAAAGGCCCCCCTTTCGGGGAGCATTGGGAGAAGCGATCTGGATTCACGATGAACAATTGGGGCTGAATCCCAAAGAGGTCGGCAGCCTTGTACAAATCCCTTTTCAAACCAGAACCTCCACATATCTGCCGGCAGGCTCCTACTTCTTCGGGGGATTAAGAACGTTCGTAATGCGTAGGGCCACAGGTCGCGACCTGGCCCTACGCTACTACATATCTGCCAGCAACCTGGGTACACGCCTCCGTCCCTTTCTCATGGTGTGACCCCATCATCCCCTTCCCTTCTCCATTGCCAGAAATCTGCGTTTGACGACAGGGATCACAGCCTCTTCTGGTGGAAATTTGATATGGGCTCTGACGAGCCACGTGGCCGGGTTGGGGAGTTCCTTGCGTTGTCGGGAGAGCTCGCGCTTGATCTGCTCAGGCGTGTGGACGACGGAGCGCTGTCGTTTATCAAGATATTGGACGGATATCCCTGAGAAACTGCCGTTTACATCTTCGAGAAAGATAATTTTGTACTGATAGACCAGGAGATCAGTCACAGGCTCCTGGGCAATCAGGAAATAGCCTTCCAGCCGATACAGAGGGGTAATTCCCACCGGCTCAATGGTGAGACTGTCCTCAATTTCTTCAAACTTTTCGATCCCTTCTTCCAGGTTCTGCTGGATCCGCGGTAGGGAATAATCAATGATCTGGTCTAGCTCCGCCAGAACATCCCCTTCTTCTTCTTTGTTGAGGTAAGTCAAACGGAGTTTTTTTATGGATTCCAGATCTAGTTCTTTGGGAAAGCTACGGCCCAACTGATCTTTTTGCTGGCGAACATCCAGCAAGGTCTGGCGATGACTCACCAGTTCAGAGAGAGGAGGATACAGACGATACTGAGCAAACTCCTTACTCACATGCTGGAGATACGCGAGAAGTAAATACTTCTTGTACTCAAAATCGATGGTGCCTTCTACGAACCAGTGGTTGCTCAAAGATTTCATACATCTGCAAAAATTACGTTGCTCATCCTTGTTGTTGCTTCGCTACATTTAATATAACGATAACAACATATTTAATCCGCACGTTTTCTGCAGTTTCTATCATCGGCCCGGTGAGCTTTCTTCCAGGTGGAGGATGTCTTTCACGCGTTCCACCAGTTCGTCGTTGTCGAAGGGCTTCATGATATAGTCGAAGGCACCGGCCTTCATGGCTTAATCAGATACCTATCTCCGCCACGCCCATACCCTGTCCGACGATCTTTATTGCTGCTTTTTCCTGTCAGAGACAGAATCTGCACCTCAGCGAGATGATCCATGGCCCAAATTTCGGTCGCCAGTTCAACCCCGGTTTTATTTGGCATCATGACATCGAGAATGATGAGATCCGGACGAACATCACTCAACTGGTCCCAGGCCAGCTGCCCGTCAGAGGCTTTCTGTATTTTGTAGCTTTGCTGCTCCACCAGGAAGCGGATGGCAGTGAGTTGTCCTTGTCAATCAACAAAAAATAGGCGATAGGCCAGCATAGCAACGGTGCCCTTGGCATAAAAGCCTAAATGACGGGACAAGGAAAAAACAATCGCACCATCCCCGAGTGGGACGGTGCGATTATCATAAAGATCAACAACGATTCTGCTTATTCAGCAGGATCAATGTGAACGACCTTGCGGGTTTTCTGATTGAATGTTCTTTCGACGAACTTCACAGTTCCGTCAGAAAGTGCAAAAAGGGTATGGTCTTTACCCATACCGACGTTTTTGCCTGCACGGAACTTGGTTCCTCTTTGCCGAACAATGATGTTCCCAGCGATGACAGACTGGCCGCCAAAGATCTTCACACCCAGTCGCTTACTTTCTGATTCGCGTCCGTTACGGGAACTACCTGCACCTTTTTTGTGAGCCATGATGAAAAAAGTTGAGAGGGTGAAAAGAATTAACCTATGATGCCTTCGATTTCAAGTTTCGTGAGGGCCTGACGGTGACCGTTTTTTACGCGGTATCCTTTGCGACGCTTTTTCTTGAACACGATGATCTTGTCATCTTTCACGTGGTCAACAACTTTTGCAGTGACTTTGGCACCTTCAACATAAGGGGCCCCCACTTTGACAGTTCCTTCGTTGTCCACGAGCAGGATCTCGCTCAGTTCTACGGTGGACCCAGCATCTTCGGACATACGATTTACGAAGATATTCTGACCCGCTTCAACCTTGAACTGGCTGCCTTGAATATTGACAATTGCGTACATGAGGAAGAATTTCTCTGTTAAGGTCGGCAAAAATAGGGAATTCCCCTATCTGCCCCAAACCCTTCTCCTGTTTTTTTATGGTTGGGTAAACAGACTCCCTCTCCACACACGACTTATTCTTCCTCCCTGTCTGCTGCAGGAAGAAAACTGAGCGACACCGAGTTGATACAATAGCGCAAACCAGTTGGTCTGGGGCCATCATCAAAAACGTGCCCTAAATGGGCCCCACAGCGGGCGCAATGCACCTCGGTGCGCACCATGCCATACCGCACGTCGCGATTTTCACCCACAAACCGAGGGTCGATCGGCTGATAAAAGCTCGGCCAGCCAGTTCCGGAACGAAACTTGGTACTGGAGCTGAACAATGGCAGGTCACAGCCAATGCAGGTGTATATGCCCGCCTTTTTGTTGTCCCAGTATTCACCCGTGAAGGCGCGTTCTGTTCCTTCCTCTCGGGTCACATGATATGCCTGGGAGCCCAATTGCTCGCGCCATTCTTGGTCTGTTTTGGTGATGGGATCAATGCTGATTGAATTCAGATTCACCAGCGCGGAAATATTCACGGGTTTCTGCCGCTCCGTATCAGACTGGGATTGGGCACATCCGGTAAAGAGGCCGTTGGACATCATGAGGACGACCGTAAGTGCAGGAAGCCATTTCATAGCAAATTGATTCATAAGGTAAATTATCGGAGTCGTATCAACGAATATGGAGGCCCTTTGGTTTTTTTGTTACTTACTCTGATCATCTACAAACGGCCTGTTTCTTTCCCTGGCACCATGTTTTCCCGCATCCCTATCCCTCACCTCTTTCGCAAAACCTGCCTGATTGTCATTCTGGCGACACTCCTGGCCTACCTGTGGTTATTTACGTGGGGACGCGTGGAGCCTGGCCGGGATGATACGGGCTGGGCCCATGTGCTTCTGGCTTTCTGCACCTTGGTTCCTGCCGGTCTGTTAATGGCCTTGCGGCCGGGTACTGGCCAGCGTTCTGCCCGCCAGACCTGGATTCGGGGCTATTGGCTATTGCTGCTTCCAATGATTCCCTATGCATTTCTCATTGAGTATCTCCACGGATGGTTTGAAACCCTCCCGGTCGCAGTCAACTTTGGGGATGTGCTTCCGCAGATCAGGATTATGAATCTGCGTATCAATGAAGGCCTGCACCCTTATGACATCATCTGGGATTACGGCTATCGCCTGCGTTCACCCTACCTCACGATGCACTGGCTTCCCTTCTGGCCTGCGGTGACCTATGGCTTTGAAATGCGCTGGATTGCCATCGGTGGTTGGATTCTCGGACATCTGGGTCAAGCAGATATTCTGAGGAGAAGCCGTATACACCCTGCTATTGCCGCCGGTCTTGTGATGCTGCCCACCCTGATTTTCGGACTCACATTCCATCATCTCAGGGTTATTGCCGGCACCACGGCCGAATACCTCATCGGTGGATACTACCTGTTTTTCTCTTCACTTCTACTCCTTCGTCCACAAGCCGGAAGCAGTGGCTGGATCATGATTCTTCTTTCCCGGTATTCTGCTGTGTTCTTTTTTCCTGCCTGGTTTCGGGGCGTGTGGGAAACTGCCGGAAAAAAGGCCGCGCTAATCCGCACTGCAGCCATCGGAGCTGCAGGGCTGATTTTATTCGTGATCCCGTTTTGGCTCACATCGCCCGACATTCTGACAGAGGGGCTGGCCTATCACCAAAAAGCGATGAAACGCCGGTGGGTGGACACCCGCAACCACGGCCCCAATGGAAAGCCAGCCCTACTGTATGAAGGCACAGGTGTGGCCCGTTTCATGTACGAAACCAGCGAAGCGCATCCCGGAGACAAAGTTCAGTGGATGGGCTTTCTGCACCTGGGGATCTGTGTGATGGGTAGCCTGGCACTGGTAGTAGGTACCAATACGCACAGGTGGCATAGACCAGGATTTCGGGTAGGAGGGCTTCTGCTGGTTCTCTCTCTGTTTTACCATTTCTTGCCCCTCCCGATTGACTACTATTTCATCGTCCCGGGAATCGTTTTGATCTCAGGGCTTGCCGCCGTCTTCGTTGGCGCTCAACCTGATGAGCCCGAAAGGCCAGAACCCAGCCGACAACCATAAGCACCAGGAGTCCCCACGATAGCGGTTTGATCCACTGATAGGTTCTCATCGGGCGCAAAGTAGCCGGACCGACCCGGGTTTGATAAAACCGCTCAACGTCATTTTGCTTCATGAGCTGAGGAATCGGATCTCCATCTACCGATACCTTCGGTAGGGGAGCCGTGCAACTGTCGATGACACCTGTTTGAGGATTGCCCCAATACAGGCGGGCATCACGCAGAAAAAAAGTACCAGGCTTAGCTGGGTAAACAGAATAGCTCAGGGTCT
>CAZLKP010000324.1:0-5626 GCA_964560095.1 uncultured Bacteroidia bacterium | reverse complement strand
CAGGAAATCGACTATATTGAAGAATACAATGGATGGCTGTACGCCTATGAAATCAAGTGGAAGCCTCAAAAGCTGAGGGTTCCAAGAGTCTTTCAGGAGGCCTATCCCGACAGTAGCTTCACCCAGATTAACAAAGAGCACTTCGAAGATTTTGTAACAAAATTCGACCTGCTTCGGTGAGCAGGTAACAACAGATTACAGGGGGCGCTAGGGCCTTCGAATGACGGTAATGGCTTCCATATTCCCCCCTACTGCTCAAAATCAATCTCCGCATTGTCCCCGATATTGATCGAATTGGTTTTCCCTCGGAGGGAAGTATCATTACCAATTACGGAGTTTTGGAGAATGATGGATTCGAGGCGTGAATAAGCCCCCAGAATCGAGTTGCGGATCACCGAATAGTTGATCCTCGCTCCTTCTGCAATGGCCACATACGGCCCGATGATGGAATGATTGATTTCACAGCCTTCCGCGATACGAACCGGAGGAATGATCACGGTATTGTGGAATTGATAATCGTGCTCTCGTCCCTGCCGCTCCAGCAGAATGCGGTTGGTTTGCAGCAGGGTTTTCTTGTGGCCGCAGTCAAACCAGTTTTCGACCGTCATGGGTTGAAATTTCACCCCGCGGTTTACCATCACCATCAGGGCGTCTGTGAGGGAGTATTCCTGGGCTGGCTCAATCGGTTTGGCCAGCATTTCCTCGAGTATCTCATAGAGCATCCTGACTTCCTGGATCTTGTATAACCCAACCAACGCCAGGTTGGACGTAGGGATGTTCGGCTTTTCCGTGAGCTTTTTGACATAGGTTTGCTCGTTGAGCATGGCAATGCCAAATTTCCGGGGATCATCCACCTGATGCACGGCCAGGGCAGAACCGGGAATTTCCAGAATGCGGTTGATATCGACGGTGAAAATCGTATCACCCAGGTTCACGATCAGTTCTTCTTCCTCACCCACAGCTTCTTTTGCTACCCACAGGGCATGTGCCAGCCCCTTTCTGGGCTCCTGAGCCACAAACTGTGCCTCGATCTGATCGCCATAGACCCGGATCACATATTCCTGGATTTTGTTTTGCAGATAGCCCACCACAAAAATCTGCTTGTTGATGCCGGCTTCGATGAGGCCTTCGATGATGTGGCCGAGAATGGGCTTCCCGGCAACGGGTATCAGTGGCTTGGGTTGTGTATGGGTATGTGGCCGAAGTTGCGTGCCAGCTCCGGCTACCGGTATCATTGCGATCATAGGAGGCATCCTTTCAGGAAAAGTACTACTTGTTGCACGCCTCACAAAGCCTATATCGGGGATAATCCCGAAATAAAGAGAAAATGATCAGTTTTCCACCGCTGATCCGGAGCCGCTGAGCGCTGAGGAGGATATGCGTCCCTCATGATGATCAGAAAGCAGCTCGGGCGGACAGATAATTCCTTTGGTTTCCAGGAGGGCGTCGATCTCCATGAAGGCTGCCAGGATGATCTGGGAATAGTTCTGAGAGGCATTTCCAAACCGCCGGGATTTGGTTTGCCAGAGCTCGGTGATGAGGGCCTGTCCTCCGCGTTCAGGCTGGATTTTCCTGACCACCCGACTCACGTTCCTGGCTCCCGCATGGTACACGTGAAGCACCATGAGCTTGAACCAGGTTTCTGATTCGTCATACTCAAGATCATAGCGATCCAGAATGTCTCTGGTTTTCGGTAGGCAGACCCGCCGGATCAACCGGGCCGCTCCTCGGGCAGAGAGCTCAAAGTCTTCCCGCTCATCCACTTCGTCGTTCACCGTGAGTCCCATATCCCGGGCCACCCCCTTCATCAGTTGGAACGCGCCATACGCACCATCGGTGGAAAATTGCAACCTGCCCGGGCTTTCGATCAACAGAATGGCCTGGGCATACCAGGGATTCACGCCTTCTTCCGCAAAAATTGTCAGGGCCAGATCGATATGCCGAAGGATAGGCTCATAGGTGTAGAAATGTGATCGGCCAGTGGTGAAGTAAATTTCATCCCGACGATTCAGGCCATATTCCTTTCGCAGACTGTCTTCATAGGCTTTTTTTCGGCGATCATTGCTCAGTTGCCAGGCTGCCAGTGCAAGCGTATCTACGATCTGACGATTGTGCGCAAAATTCACCAGGACCACATCCGGATCGAGGTGCATGGCCGTTCGCCAGAAGCCGGGCTGTGAGAGCGTATCCCATCCTTCAGAATAAAGGCTGCTATCCCGGATCACCTGCAGGCATACGCTGGCGATTTCCTGCTCTGCCGCAGCCGGAATCTCGGCCGATTGCCATCTCATCGGAGGGACAAGCGCCTGTGGCCACACCATGGCTAACATCAAGGTCATCCCAAACATCGCCACTCTTCGTTTCATACCAGATTTACCCTCATAATTCCTCGCAGATTAGCCCTTCCCGCAAGGAAAACGTTCTGATTCTGAAGGTATGCAAAAATAATGAAGGAAGTGATGGAAATGGAGGAAGAAGCCGCGAGGAAATACGCAACAATGACCATGTATTGGCAAGACTCATCCTGCTAGGATCGGGAGCTGATTCCAGCTTCGGGTGTTACCTTCGGGGCTATCCTGGACTTTCCCGGCTAGCATGCGATCAACCATGTATGAAATATAGGAATTGCATTCCTGAATTTACACGGTAATCATGAAAATCAGGAATTTCGTTCCTGATTTTCACAATTCTCTTCGTCCTATTTCAGCAGCTCCATCAGTCGGGCATGATAGTCCGGCGCTACGTCATAGCAATAGGTCACCGGATAGCCGGGCTGATCGTCGCAAAGTAAATACTGCTTGAATGCCTGCACAGGCTCCGATTCCAGCGTATCATCTGGGTGAATTTCCAGACGGGCATTCAACTGCTCGGAAATGATATCTTCCGGTTGAATGAGATAATGACTGGCCAGCACATCAAAGGGATTGAAGCCCTGGGCGCCCTGGTCCAGCCACTGCTGAATCCAGTTGCGGGACTTTTCCGCCAGCCATCGGGCAGCGGCAGGCCCGGTTGCTAGTTGATCCAGATCTGTTTCTGTCAGCCATACCTTGTGTGAAATCTCAAACGGGCAGAGGGTGATGGCAACGCCTGCCTCAAACATCACCCGAAAAGCATCATTATCCAGGTCAAAATTCAGGTCTTTGGCCCTGCGACCCTTGTTGCCAATCGCGAAATAATCTTTGGGGCTTCGCCGACCCGCTACCAGCACGACCTCCTCTACCTGCCCGGCCAGCTCTGGATACAGCAGGAGTAGCAGGCCCACATTCGTAGCCGGTCCAATGGCCATGATGCGGCATCTTTTCTCCCTCAGGGCAGCCGCCATGCCTTCCACAGCGGCATTGGTCTGTACATCTGCCAGATTCACGGCCTCGCCCGCCCCACGAAACACCGGAATTGTCCCCCCGGCAAATTCCTGGTTCATGTAGTGGCAGAGTTCCTCCGCATCGTCGATGGAGGTATTGCCAAAAATAGCACTGATGCCTGCGATATTCACCTCGGGTGCATTCATCAATTGCCAAATGGCGTAGCCATCATCCACATCAGAGTAGCCGGGCCGGCCAATTCGTTGTTTGCCTACGGCCAGGTCGGAGTCGATCCAGATGTTCATAGAATGGAATAAGAGATAAAGGAATAAGACAAGAAATAGAGGACAGCAAAGCCTACTAGATTCTGATCAACGCTGTCAATGGATAACCAATTGGTACATGAATGTACGAGGAAAAGCCGGCAATTGGATGAGAAGAGGAGTACCCCGCAGTGGGATCTTCTATATCGATCGCAACAATGCAAATCCCCCTGCTCAAAAGGCCAAGTGTGCCGCACTGGGGGGTGAAGAACCCCCCACGACCGTCCCTGGTGGTACCAGCCGTGGAGGATGAAAAACAAACATTTGCCCGAATAGAGCAGGATCAGACTCGTACTGCTATACATTCTCCCGGATGAGACATGGTCATTCCGGCTCTGATGGCTAGCGATCGGCAGTACCGGACAACACGAAACCCGTTGTTGTTGTTGCGGTTGTTGGTGTTGTTCCTGTTGCGGTTGGCTACGCGGCAGTTGTTGTCGTTATTGTTCCACGACCCGCCACGCAACACCCGACGAACCAGTTAGCCTGACCCCTTCATTGCAAAGATAATCAAAAACCCGCTTTTCTGGTGATTGATACCGGCCAAATCGAATGTGCCCCAGCCAGCTATTCAGTGAGCAGGTGAACCCTTTGTGATCGATTTCTCCTGCCCGAAACGCTTTTACCTGGTTTTTCAGGTGGCGAAAATGCCGCTTAGTTTTGGCTTTTTGAACAAATCTCCGATAGGGGTACACCTGGAAGCCCAGAAAAGGTACGCCCTGATCTGTCCGGAATATTTGCGTTTTGTCTGGATGGGCGCGCAAGCGAAGGCTGGATAATTCCTGTTCTACCGCTTCCCGCCACTGATGGAGGCTTTCCTTGCCATCGGCGAACAGCACGAAGTCATCGACATAGCGAATGTATCCCGGTACCCGGAGCTTCTCCTTACACACATGATCCAGCCGATTCATATAGACATTGGCCCAGAACTGTGAGGTAAGATTGCCGATGGGAAGACCTTTGCGACGCTGCTGAGGCGTAAACAGGTCGTCGCCAGGAAAATACACCTCGTGCTTTTCCTGAGGATTACTCGCATCAATGATTCGATCAACCAGCCATAAGGTGTCCTTGCAGGCAATCTTACGTCGGATCGCTTTCTTCAGAATTGCGTGATCCAGACTCGGAAAGAATTTCCGGACATCACACTTCAGCACGTAAGGATATTTCCGTGCATACTGCTGGTACCGCTCTATGGCGAGGTGGGTGCCTTTACCCTTTCGGTTGGCGTAGGAGTCTGAAATAAAGGTGCGCTCAAAAATGGGCTCAATCACATGGCACAGTGCGTGATGCACCACCCGATCCCGAAACGGAGCAGCACTGATCAGGCGCTCTTTGGGATCATAAATCCGGAATGTGCGATAGGAACCAGGCTGATAGGTCCGGGATTCCAATTGATCCTGCAGGCGTAGCAATTGACTCTCCAGTTTCAGAAAAAACCGACATTGCGCCTGCGTCTCCGGCTTGCCTTTGCGAGCCTGATGAGCAGCTTGATATAAATTCCCAAAATCCAAAATAGCTGGAAACAGATGCTTGTGTGTTTTCATTCGATCTTATTCACTCATGAAGCAACCGGAAGAAAGTCTCATACTCAAAGCCTACGATCTGCTGAAATTTTGCATCCCAACCATCGACAGATTGCCCAGGAATAGAAAATTTACCCTGGGAGACCGGATGCACGACCATCTGTCTGATCTCATTGAGATCATGATTGAGGCATACTACTTACCTCCGGAAGAAAAACTTCCTATTCTGAAGTACGCAAACATCAAGATCGAAAAAATCCGCTACTTTTTCAGGCTTGGACACGATCTCAACCACTACTCCGCTGGCCACCTGGCCGAAATCATCAAGCGACTCGACGAAATCGGCCGCCGTACCGGCGGGTGGATCAAAGCGGTGGAAAAGCGCAAAACCTAAAAAATTTCGTCCGCCTTCGGCGGAAAAAGGGTAAAAGAGTAAGAGAGCAGAGGGTTATTGGTACCGGACCACACGAAACCCGCT
>CAZLKP010000323.1:1560-5639 GCA_964560095.1 uncultured Bacteroidia bacterium | reverse complement strand
AGGAGATTTCTCGAGTTCGGCCATGACGGCTTTCATCCGCTCTTCAAACTGTCCCCGGTATTTGGTTCCAGCTACGAGCGAAGCGATGTCGAGGGTCACAACCCGCTTATTGTAGAGCACGCGGCTCACCTTACGCTGGATAATACGCAAAGCGAGACCTTCTGCGATGGCGGTTTTGCCTACACCCGGTTCGCCGATGAGCACCGGATTATTTTTCTTCCGGCGTGAGAGGATCTGGGCTACACGCTCAATCTCACGCTCGCGACCCACAATGGGGTCTAATTTATTCTCTTCAGCGGCCTTCGTGAGATCACGTCCGAAATTATCGAGAACAGGGGTTTTGCTTTTTGAACTACGACGCTGACTGCGTTCTCCAGGATTGGGCATATCTGAAGGGTCTGTGGGTTCGGCCGGAGCTTGCATCCGGGGAGAAGAGGAACCTCCTCCATCTTCTTTTTGTTCAAGCTCAGCTCTCACGATGTCGTAAGTGACACCAAAGCGAGACAGAATCTGAGCCGCTACGTTATTTTCTTCTCTAAGAATGGACAACAAAAGATGTTCAGTACCGATGACAGTACTTTTGAGCAGCTTGGCTTCTAGTCTGGTAATTTTCAGCACCTTCTCCGCTTGCCGGGTGAGTGGAAGATTGGTGAGATTGATAGTCGTAACAGTGCCTTTGACAGCATTTTCGACAGACTTTTTGAGCTGCGAGAGGTCAACGCTAAGGTTTACAAGAATCTTGATAGCAAGACCTTCACCTTCGCGAACCAATCCTAACAACAAATGTTCCGGGCCAATATAGTCATGGCCCAGACGTATTGCCTCCTCCCGGCTGTAGGAGATGACGTCTTTGACTCGATCAGAAAAGTTGGATTCCATATAAAGTTCGCCTCCTGTGATGGGCAAAATAGCAAATCTATCTTACCACTGAGATTGTGCCAAAAGGAAAATGGCTGACACCCTGACAGACATTTCTCTTAACAAACGAAAGAATTGGCAAACAGTTATGTCGTTTATCCTGCCGTTTGTGAAATGTAAATGGCGACACCAATCGCCACAATCACCAGATTTAGCAGAGACAGAGGCAAAAGCTGCTTCCATCCCAAGTCCATCAGCTGATTGTATTTGAATCTTGGTAAGGTCCATCGTATCCACATAAAGGTAAAAGCGACGGTAAATGTTTTAGCGAGGAACCAGCCAATTCCCCAAAGAATCTGTGCCGTGCTGCCCCATTCGGCTACACCCAAGGCACCTTCAAATGGCCCGAGATAACCACCGAGGAAAACAGTCGTGATGACTGCGGGAGGGATTACCAAGTGAAGGAATTCCACCACCATGAACATCCCAAACTTCAGAGAGCTGAATTCGGTGTGAAACCCACCAACCAGTTCCTGTTCGGCTTCAATGAGGTCGAAGGGCGTACGGGCAGACTCTGCCAGCACGCAAACATAAAAGATAATGAAACCAAGTGGGTTAATAAACAGATTCCAGGCACTGCGCTGGGCCTCCACAATAGAAGTCACACTCAAAAAATCTTCCCCTACGGCCAGTCTCGCATTGGTCAGCAAAATCACACTTACCACCGCCAATCCCAGCGGCAGCTCGTAGCTGATCATTTGAGCGGAAGCGCGAAGCCCGCCCAGAAGGGAGTATTTTCCATTGGAAGCCCATCCTGCCAGGGTAATCCCGTAAACAGAAACCGAAGTCACTCCCAACAGATACAGCATGCCGATGTTGATATCAGCGATCACCAGAAATGAATCTTCGCCAAACTTTGCAAAGGGAATGACGCCAAACATGACCAAGGCCGTGGCCACTGAGATGATCGGCGAGAGAAAATGCAACAACTTATCGGCATTGGCCGGTCGCACATCTTCCTTGATGATCAATTTCAGGACATCTGCCAGTGGCTGGAGCAGCCCGAAAGGGCCGACCCGATTTGGGCCAACACGCTGCTGGAATGCAGCTGCCACACGACGCTCTACATAGGAGCCGTAGGCAGCAAAGGTAATCAGGACCAACAGGACCGGAAAAATAAGCAGAATCTGACTTAGTGGATCCATACAGGATTTCTGACAGGTGTGGCCGGAACAGTCCGAAGCGCGAGCTCAAAATTAACAAATCAAGGTCAAGGCACAAGCCTTGCCCCGGGATATCCGACTTCTGTGTATGGATTTCGGATAAATTCTTTCTTAGCCCACCACATACCAGCCGGCTGTGGTAAAGAAATCTCTGATCCATGGCCATGCCGCCAGCCATCTGGCTTGCTCTATCGGTTGCCAGCCAAACTTGAATTTGTAAATAGGATTCAACAAAAACAGGCGCCGATGGACAATCGCCAGATCGCTGTTGCGAATGATACGCTCGAATCGATTCAGTGAAATCTGGGTAGATTTGATGTCCATCAGCTCATTGACCACCCGATCATTCTCTCCCGCAGCACGCAGGATGCCCCTGTAAATCGCTCTTGGAAGCAGGTGATACCAGGGGAGTGCCCCCAGAATCTTGTTGTTGCAGATTTGCTGATGACCACCAAATGGCATGCGCCAAGGCGGGAATCCAAAAAAGATTTTTCCCTTTTCTGTCAGGAATTGTTTGATGTAAGGAATGAAACGCTCCTGATTGGGAATATGCTCTATGGTATCTTTTAGCAGAATAAGATCGAAAGAGCCGCGATATTGATCCAGAAAGGACGCTTCATACACGTCCTGATAGACAAGCTCTGCCCGGCCGGCTTCTATTGCTTCGTGGTTGAGTTCTTTGGCGTGACGAATCCTGCTTTCATTTAAGTCTACTCCCAGCACGCGGTGCCCTCGTTCCAGAAATGGGATTAATACCCCGCCTTCCCCACAGCCTATCTCCATGATCCGCACGTCATGGGTCAGCTCCATGGCCTCTTCCAGAAACGGAATCAGAAATTCACGGGCGTTATCCACCTGCTGCTGATGACGAACCTGGACGGAGCGATGTTGGGCTAGGGCCATGATCGAGAATTGTTGGCTGACAAAGATAAGAAAAGAAGCGAGAGGCGAGAAGCGGCTGATTTCAACCTCTGCAGAGCGTAATCGAATACAGGGGAATTCGAACGAGGGAACGGGAAAGAAAGATTAGAAAGGCAGGGAACTTGCTCTGTGAGGTGTGAAGTATGTTGATCTCCCTCAGCGGTCTCTCCTGTTCGGAATCAGCCGGTCCCAAATATCGCGGCGTTGCTGCCGATTTTTTTCAAACTCAGGATTGCCCTGTTGGTTTCGCAGAGCGGCTTCGGCCCGCCTCCGCTTGAGAATCCAGAGCAGATCGTCCAGCCCGTTACGGAGCCCCAACTGCTCCACATACAGGTCGCAGTCCATGGATTGTAGGGCTGAAATGCCGGGTTTCTGAAAGGTTGCCTGGGTCAGTGAGCGATACTCTGGTCTTCGTTGCACCTCCTTCAGGAACAACCCACAGATAGGAAGGGCCGTGTTGGCTCCCTGGCCCAGCCTGAGCGACCGAAACCGGATTTTTCTGGCTTCTCCTCCTACCCAGGCACCCACCACCAATCTAGGGGTAACACCGATAAACCAACCATCTGTCTGATCCTGGGTCGTTCCAGTTTTTCCTCCTAGGTCCATATCAATGCCATAGACGCGCTTCTTTCTGCTTCCTGTGCCATTGTTAACGACCGATTGGAGCATGTGGGCCATCATATTACCCTGAGTCGCATCCATGACCCGTTTGGTTTCAGGGGCTACTGGCCACTCTGCAATGACATTTCCGGATGCATCTTCGATTTTTGTGATATACACCGGCAGGGCCCTGACCCCCCTGTTAGCAAAGGTACTGTAAGCAGCCACCATTTCTTTGAGCTGGAGATCTGCGGTTCCCAGAACCAGCGACGGAGCTTGTGGCAATTCAGAGGTAAAGCCAAACCTTCGGGCAAAGTTCCAGGCATTGTCCACGCCGACTTTCATGATCACTGCCGCAGAAACCGTATTCACCGAATGTGTCAGGCCTCCCGTGAGGGAATAGTAGCCTTCATACTTGCCATCTGCGTTCCCTGGTGTCCAGCCTTCATAATCTTCATAAATCACCTTTTCATTGGG
>CAZLKP010000323.1:0-1550 GCA_964560095.1 uncultured Bacteroidia bacterium | reverse complement strand
AAAATACTCACATGGATCCATCCCATTGGCGATGGCAGCAGCATACACAATTGGTTTAAATGTGGAGCCTACCTGCCGTCTGGCCGTCACGTGATCATACTGAAATCGCCGATGAGAAATGCCTCCCACCCAGGCCCGGATGTAACCAGTCTGGGGTTCCATGGCCAGAAAGCCTGCCTGCAAAAATGATAGGTGATGCCTGACAGAATCTCTCGGAGTCATGGTGACTTCTTTTTCTCCGTCCCAAGTCCAGATCATCATTTCCTGCTCCACATCAAATGCTGCCAGGGCCTGTTCATCAGTTTGACCGGATGCCCGAAGAGAGCGGTATCGGTCTGATTGTCTGATCGCATTGAGCAGCACCGGATCGTCGTCAGCGAGGAGAGTGCTGTTTTGCCAGTGCTGGTCAAACGCATCCTGCAATTCAGACATGTGCCGGGCCACTGCTTTTTCTGCGATGTCCTGCAGGGTGGGATCAATGGTCGTATGGATTTTCAGCCCATCGATGAAAAGGTTGTAGGGTTTACCGGTTGGGCCTGGATGCTGGTCCAGCCATGCCCGGATATCCTGAGCCGCCTGTTGCCGGAAGTAAGGGGCCAGTCCTGCTTCGGAGCTTTGGTTGAAATACTGTAGGCCAATGGGAAGTTGTTGCAACGAATCGACCTCATTCGGGCTAAGGTAATTGGCTTCGCCCATGAGTGCGAGGACCACATTGCGCCGCTGCACCGATCGCTCTTCGTAGAGTCGGGGATTGTAGGCTGTGGTGGCCTTGAGCATCCCGATCAGGACGGCCGCTTTTTCGGTTTCGATATCAGCTGGGGAAGTCTGGAAGAAACGCTGGGTGGCAGTTCCGATTCCAAAGATGTTTTCCCCGAATGGAACGGTATTCAGGTACAGCTCCAGGATTTTCTCCTTCTCATATACTTCTTCCAGCCGGCGGGCGATGATCATTTCCCGACACTTATTGATCGGGAGGGAGAGAAAAGTATACGATTGCCTGGGATAAAGATTCTTGGCAAGTTGCTGGGAAATGGTGCTTCCTCCCCCAGAGGAACTATTACCTATTAAAATGCTTTTCACAGCTACCCGAGCCAGGCTTTTCATGTCCACACCTGCATGCTCGAAAAATCGGGCATCTTCGGTGGCGACCAATGCCTTTACCAGCATCGGCGACACATCCTCAATGTCCACTTCGGTACGGTTCTCGAGGTAGTATTTGCCCAGCAGAGACCCATCAGCTGCATAGATTTCGGAGGCCTTGTAGTTCTTAATTCCCAAGAGTTCAGCCTCATCAGGCAAAGGCCCCGTCCACTCCATCGCTACAGCCCAAAATAGCAATCCAGCCCCCAAAAACGGAAGAGTCATCAGACTTGCCAGCAGGACCAGCCAGGTTTTCAGGCTCCAGGATTGGACTTTTTGCCAACGGGATTTGATCAGATCTGCAATTCGCATACAAACATAAATAGCGATGCTAAAAATAATGGCCAGAATGGATAAACGAAAATAGATTAAAAAAGGATATCATAATTTTACAAGTCAAAGAACCATAC
>CAZLKP010000322.1:1896-5675 GCA_964560095.1 uncultured Bacteroidia bacterium | reverse complement strand
TGTTCGTTCTGTGTGGTGCCATTCACCCGGGGCCGGGAAAGAAGCCGAGATCCTCATTCCATTGTTGAAGAAGCCCGTCAGCTATATGAAAAGGGATACCGGGAAGTGACCTTGCTGGGACAGAATGTGGACTCCTTCCTCTGGTCTTCTGACGAAAGCCTGAAAGGAAAGGCGCAGATCGTCAAAGCGATGAAGAACGAGAAGGCCATCGAAACAATAGATTTTGCCCAGTTGCTGGAAATGGTCGCTGCTGTCGCTCCGGATCTTCGCGTCAGGTTTTCCACTTCTCATCCAAGAGACATCACCGCGAATGTCGTGCAAACGATGGCCCGCCACGAGAATATCTGTAACTACATCCACCTGCCTGTGCAGTCTGGAAGTGATCGGATCCTGGAAGCCATGAATCGTGGATATACTGCCGACTGGTATCGCCAAAAGGTGGATATGATCAGAAGGATTATCCCTGGTTGTGCTATTTCTGCCGATATCATTGCAGGCTTTTGCACAGAGACCGAAGAAGATCACCAGGAAACCCTGCGTATCATGGAGGAGAGCCAGTATTCCCATTCCTTTATGTTTGCCTACTCCGAACGCCCCGGCACGCCAGCCTCCAAAAAGCTGCAGGACGATATCCCCGAAAAGGTCAAAAAACGCCGTCTGTCAGAAATTATCGAACTTCAAATGGGAATGTCACGTGAGAGCAACTTTCGGGACATTGGCAAAACGTTTACAGTTCTCATTGAGGGAAATTCTAGAAGGTCTGATCAGGACTGGTGTGGGAGAAATGACCATAACAAGATGGTGGTCTTTCCCAAGGTTGGCCACCATCGGCCCGGTGATTATGTGCAGGTAACCATTCATGAGGCTTCCAGCGCTACCCTGAAGGGGACAATGGTCCTGTAAGTCGCAAATTCTTTTCACAGAAAGTCATTCCGCTGTGTCTTCCTGTGAGGCCTTCATTCATACGATGCGGATAAACCATACGAACCATGACCGTTCAGGACATCAAACATAGATATGGGATTGTCGGTAATTCTCCGGAAATCAATACATCCGTAGAAGTTGCCATGCAGGTGGCTCCTACAGAAGTAACTGTGCTGGTACAAGGAGAAAACGGTACTGGTAAAGATGTTTTTTCCCGGATCATTCATCAATTCAGCAAGCGGAAGCACAAGCCCTTTCTGGCAGTCAACACTGGTGCCATCCCAGAAGGTACGCTCGATTCGGAGTTGTTTGGCCATGAAAAAGGGGCGTTTACTTCTGCCTACGATTCCCGTAAGGGATATTTTGAAGAAGTTGAAGGGGGTACCATTTTCCTTGATGAAATCGGTGAAATGCCTCTGGCTACTCAGGCGAGGTTGCTGCGACTACTGGAAAACGGTGAGTATCTCAGGGTAGGATCTTCCAAAATCAGGAAAGCGGATGTTCGCGTAATCGCTGCGACAAATAAAAACCTGATGGACATGATTCGTAGAGGTAAATTCAGGGAAGACCTCTTTTTCCGCCTGAACACTGTCTCAATTCCGGTACCGGCTCTGCGTGATCGTGGTGACGACATCCAGCTTCTGTTTCGGTATTTTGCAATGGAGTTTGGGGAGCAATATCAGCGCGACGCGCTGGAACTGGACGAAGAAGCAGTCCCTATCCTGCACAAATATCGCTGGCCGGGAAACGTAAGAGAGCTGCGGAATCTGGTGGAAAAACTCACGGTCCTCGTAAAAGAGGATGTTGTCAGCCCCACCGTGCTTCAGCGAAACCTCCTGGTGCAGGATAGCTATCTTCCCAGTGTGGTCCGGCTGCAGGATGGATATGGGGAGGGAAATGCCAACGATGATCAGGGCAGAGATGACGGTTACAGTGGTTTCTCACCGCGAGACCGGGATATGTTGTTTAAGCTATTGATGGATCTGGGCCGGGAGGTGACGGATTTGAAGCGTATGATGTATCTCAATATGCAAAACCGCGATTTTGCACCTGCTGGCCTGCCACCGGCTATTGACAGTGGAAGGTACCGACATCAAGAGCATTATCCTGACGAAGAGAATTTCCACCCTGCGGCTTATGTGGTGCCTGACCAACCCAGAGCCGGAAAAACGCCCCTGTTGGTTGATGAGCCTTTGTCTTTGGAGATAAAGGAAAAAGAGATGATCACCAAAGCCCTCAAAAAGCACAACAACAACCGAAAAAAGGCAGCAGCCGAACTGGGTATTTCTGAACGTACTTTGTACAGAAAGCTCAAAACCTACGAAATCGATGCCTGATGAGGATATTTGTGAGTATGGCCATGCTGGTTCTGTTGACCGGGTGTATCAAGATCGGCTTCAACTTCACCGGAGGGGGAGCTATTGATCCGAGGATTCAAACCCTGTCAATTGAAACCTTTTCCAACGAAGCTCCCGTTGTTGTTCCTTACCTCTCACAGGAAGTCACCCAGCAGATGCAGGATCGCTTCCTGAATCAGTCTCGGCTGCAGTTGGTCGATAACAATGCAGATATTCGTATTGGCGGCGCTGTGACTCGATATCAAGTATCTCCTGTAGCCATCAGTGGCAACACACGTGCAGAGCAAAGCCGGCTCACAGTAGCGGTACGCATAGCTTTTGTCAACACCATTGATGAAAATGAAAGCTGGGAAAACACCTTTTCCAAATTTGTGGATTTTGATGCCACGCAGGATTTTTCCTCTCTGGAGCGCGACCTGATTGACGAAGTTTTAGAGCAGATCACGCAAGATGTATTCACGAAGAGTGTGGCAAAATGGTAATATTTGGCTAATATTCACGTGAAATCTTGAAAGAAAGGATGAACCAGCAAGCTTATACGATGTCGCAGTTGGTGGATTTGGCCCGTGAAGGCAATCCCGATGATATGTGGCTTTCCGTGTTGGCAGACAAAGAAAAAGAAGCCCCTTACGCGTCATTGGTCCACATTTTGCGGGGCATGAAAGAGGATACAGCCGAAAACAGGTTTAAAGCGGCCATTTTTTCTCCTGAAAGAGGGATGCTGAAGGCATTGATCCTACCTGATCCTGTATCAGGTCTGACCCCACCTTCCGTTCAGCCTGTAGTTGAGGAAGAGCAGCCTTTGAAAGACCCGGTAAAGGTGTTGCCAGTTCCGGATCAACCCTTGGAAGCTGTCGAAAAGCCTCAGGAACCTGAAGTCATGGAAGAGGCCGTGTCTCAGATTGTTCCGGAAAAAGAATCTCCACTCATGAACCACGTTACTGTTGTGGACTCTCCTGTCGTTTCATCCGAATCATCCAGCTCTTCGGCACCTGCAAGAAAGCTGACTGCCTGGAAGGCGGCGCCTTTTTCAGTGAATACTGTGGAGCCTGATTCCCGCGAAACATTCAGTTCCTCATGGATGTTCAGCGTCCACCATACCGGTTCTACCGCTGAATATCCGGTTGCATTCAGTGATTTCATTAAAGAAAAGACATCTCAGTTTGCCCATCTTTCAGTCCGTATTCGCCGCGAGTTGAGTCCGCTGGTCCAACAGAAAGTGCTGGTGCAGCGTTTTTTAGCTACGCCACCCACTAATATTCGGCGACCTGCCATACCTGCGTCTTCATCCAACTCATCGCAACTGGGAGAGCATGTAGCTCAGAGTATAGAAAGCGATCAGGATCTTGCGACTGAAACCCTGGCTAGGCTTCATGTGAAGCAAAATCACCCGGACGAAGCGATTCGTATTTATGAAAAGCTTTGCTTGCGATATCCTGAGAAAAAGGCTTATTTTACAACCCAAATAAAGAAGATTAAGGAACAAAATATATGATT
>CAZLKP010000322.1:0-1886 GCA_964560095.1 uncultured Bacteroidia bacterium | reverse complement strand
ATTCTGTTTGGTATTCTGGCTACGGTTGTTGGAATTGCCCTGATTCTAGCCGTGGTGATTCAAAACAGCAAAGGGGGGGGGCTCTCCTCTACATTTGCAGGAGGAAGCGCAGCCACTCAAATGCTGGGAGCTCGCCGCAGTGCTGAGGCTATTGAAAAAATAACCTGGTATCTAGCCTCAGCCATCGCTGTTCTGGCTTTTGTCGCCAATGTCGTTGGTAGCAGCGCGAGTGATGATGGTGCCAGTCTAAGAATGTCTGAGCAAATTCAGAACCAGGTCTACCAGATTCAGGATGTCTCAAATATGACTGCTCCACAGGGAGATGCCGCTCAGGAAGTGGCTCCATCACCTGGAACGGATGAAAACGAGTAGCAATTGAATCCAGATTGATAACAGTTCACGAAAAACCTGCTCAATTTTGAGTAGGTTTTTTGAATTTCGCGCTCCTATTATCGCGAGTATTTTAATTTTACGTACATTTAATATCAGAAACAACGCTATCCAATAGCCTCCTCGCTTCTTGTTATCTGCTATTACCCCGGCATTATGCATTTCGGAAACCAATCCTCCAGACTTTTCAGAGTCCTGCTGTCTCTGTCTTTTCTTGTTGTTGTTTTAGTTGCCCATGCTCAGGATCCCAACCCCGGAGCCTGTGTCACGCTAGGACCTAATCTTGTCGATAATCCTGACTTTGATGAAGGGAATACAGGGTTCGTATCAACCTATATCTTTAACCAAGATTTTACCTGTGACTTTGGGCAGTATACCGTGGCATCAACCGTGATCCACGATCCGGTTGGCGGCGCTTCTTGTTACAACGGAACCGGGTTTGATCTTACCACGATCTGGGCCGCTACAGACAGGAATGACCCCGGCGTAGGGAATTTCCTTTTGTTGGATCCATCCGATACGACAGGGGGAAATTTCGCTATGTGGCAGCAAACCATACAGACCTGTCCGGGGTCTGAATATGTTTTTTCTGCCTTTGCCAAAAACCTCTTTTTCCTCGAATCCAGTTTTTCTTATTCTGGAATCGACCCTATTTTCGATTTGACCATCAACGGCCAGGTGCCTACACAGGCTTATTTTATTAATGGTGTTCTCTCTCAGAATGGAACCTTTGACCCGCTTCCACGTCAGCCCATCGCCGACAGCGCGGTTTGGACGCAGATTTCCGGACGCTGGTCCAGTGGTTCCAACATCTCTGCGACCATCACGATCAAGAATATCATCCCGGGCAATCAGGGGAATGATATCGCCATTGATGGCATTTTCTTTGGACTCTGTAATCGGGTGATTGATATTTCCCCAAATGCTGATATTGCTCAGTGCCCTCAGCTGAATACCGTGGCGCCTGTCACGTTCTCTGTGCCTACCCAGACACAGGCCGAAGGATGGCAATATTATGAATGGTATAAAAACGGCGGATTACTACAGGCAAATCCCAATCCTGTTTCGTTCATCACACCGGCTGATGCTAACGGAGAGTACTATGGTACCTATGAACTCCGGGTTTATGACGATCCGCAGGGGCCGGCAAATGGTGCTTGTGGCAATGTAAGTAAGTCCATCACCATTTTTGAAGACTGTCAAACAGCTTTCCCGGTTGAGTTGGCAGAATGGAATGCAAGAAGGGTAGGGGATCAGGTGGAGCTATCCTGGATGACGGCTTGGGAAAGTCAGAATAAAGGATTTGAGGTGATGATGGGCCGAAAAGGGGATGTCCTCCAGCAGGTAGCCTTTGTGGAAGGTGCCGGCAACTCTCAGGTCCCGATTTCCTACCAGATCCTGACAGATGCCCTGCAACCGGGTTTTTTCCAGTTCCAGCTGCGCCAAATTGATTTTGATGGACAGACCACCTTATCTGATAAGGTCGAAATTGAAAT
>CAZLKP010000321.1:0-5688 GCA_964560095.1 uncultured Bacteroidia bacterium | reverse complement strand
AAACTTGTCATTTTCTCCGGACCAAGCTTCCATTCCCTCAGAGGATACAACCAGCCTCTTTGTTTCCCTTTATCCTGCTCCATCTCTCCCAAAAGACCCCGCCCCAACTGTGTATTGGTTGGGCTCATATATGCTTTCGCTCAATGATGCTGCCCAGTCGTTTCCGCACATCGCCTTTCTCCAGCAGTATCTTCCCTATGCCTTGCTGCCCTGGCAGGCCAAACGCATCGGGCGAGCTGTCACCGTGACACATTTTGCTCAGTCACTGGACGGGAAAATTGCCACCAACCATGGGCACTCCCAATGGATCGGCAATGAGGAAAACCTCAGGCACGCCCACAGAATGCGAGCCCTGTGTTGTGGAATTCTCATCGGCAAGGGCACCCTCGATTCGGACAAACCAGCCCTCACAGTGAGGCATGTACCCGGCCCCAACCCGCAGCGGATCGTGCTGTCTTCTTCGCCCTGCAACTTTGATAGCCTGCGCCGAGGTTCGGAAGATGAAATCTGGTGGATAGGGGCAGACGACTGTGAGGACAACAAACAACAGGTAAAGCAGGTGAAAGTGCCCGGACAAGAGGGACGACCCGGCTGCCAATATCTCCTCGAAACGTTGTTCAGGCATAAGATTCACTCCGTTTTTGTCGAAGGGGGTGCCTCCACCACCTCTGCTTTTTTGGCTCAGCAAATGGTGGATATTATGCAACTGCATCTGTCGCCGCTGGTTTTTGGATCCGGTATTTCAGGCATATGTCTCCCTGAAATTGAGTCTGTTGACCAATGCATACAGTTTGAATCGTTTGAATTCCGGTCGGTCGGTGATGCAGTGATGTTTGTAGGAAAACCCCAGGTCCGTCAAGATGAATCCTGAGGCACTCTGGCATACCGATGCTTCCCGATCTGAGATCAGGACTGCTCGCCTGGAACCAGAAGGAATTCTGGTCAAAGCCCGGGCGTCTCTAATTTCTACGGGTACCGAACGGCTCGTGGCCAGCGGCGGGGTGCCGGAAGGGTTGCATCAGCAAATGGCCGTTCCGCATCAGGAAGGGAATTTTCGTTTCCCCATCAAATATGGCTATTCCCTTGTAGGCATTGTCGAAGAACCCGAACACACATGGAACGGGCAGTTGGTTCACCTGCTACACCCCCACCAAACGATCTGTCGTGTGCCGGAGGAAGCGTTGTTTCCAGTGCCGCACAAGGTGCCAGCCAGAAGAGCCACCCTGGCCAGCAACCTCGAAACGGCTGTGAATGCCGTGTGGGACAGCGGGGTGAGCATCGGAGACCGCGTGTTGATCGTCGGGTTCGGGCTGATCGGTGCGCTCACGGCAGAATTGATCAGGGGCATGCCTGCCGTGGATCTGTGGATAGCCGAGGTCAACCCCGAACGCAGAAGTCTTGCAGCGTCACTGGGCTTTCGCTTGCAGGAGTCTGGCCTGCCGCCTGTCGACCTGGCCATTCATTGCAGCGCCACAGAAGCCGGGCTCAATCAGGCCATGGCCGCTGTTGGTCTGGAGGGCATGGTACTGGAAATGAGCTGGTATGGCGAAACATCCCCCCGCGCTTTCCTGGGTGGCCCTTTTCATGCTCAACGCCTGACCATCCGGGCCTCTCAGGTATCGAATCTCCCACCCGACCGGCTTCCCCGATGGAATTTCAGAAGGAGAAAAGAGGTGGTCTTCGAATTGCTGAATGAGGATCGGTTCGATCTCTTTCTCAGCCACGAAGTACCGTTTGAGGAACTGCCGACCTTTTTCGGCGAGCTCCGACAAGGCCATCCCAACGGGCTTGCCTGGACCGTTTCATACGACAAATAACCAGATCCCAAAATATGTTTAGTGTCAGAATCCGAGACCACATTATGATTGCCCATTCCTTACCCGATCCGGCATTTGGGCCGGCTCAGAACATGCACGGAGCGACCTATGTGGTCGATGCAGAATTTCTACGACCGGGCCTCAACCAGCACAACATTGTGATCGATATTGGGCTGGCTCACGAGGTGCTGAAAAAAGCCCTCTCTCCCTTCGCTTATCAAAATCTGGATGAGTTGCCGGAGTTTGAGGGCAAACTCACTACCACGGAGTTTTTGGCCCGTCACATTCACGCTGCCATCGCGGAACTGGTTTCAGGAGAATTCACTGGCACCCTCAAAGTCACCCTCGGAGAGAGTCATGTCGCCTGGGCAGGGTATGAAGGGGAAGTAGGGTGACGGGAAGCGTTCAGAAGTCAGGCAATATGTCCCACCTGTTTGTGATTCCTCGTCCTGATGCCTTCATCTCCGGAGGCAATCAATACAATCTGTCTCTGATCCGGGCACTTCGCCAACTAGGGGAGGAAGTAGATCACTGCGAGCCGGGCGAAGGATACGCGGTGGAAAAAGGCCAAACACCCTGGGTAGATTCCCTGTATCTGACTGATTGGTGCGATCAGGCGGGAGCCCCGCCGGCCAATCTCATCGTGCATCACCTGGAGGGCATGTATCCGGAGGATTCGGGATTTGATCCAGAGAAGGAATCGTCCATGCTGAGATCATTCGATCGATTTTTGTGTACCAGCTCATTGACTGCTACTTATCTAGTGAGCCACGGCATAGATCCCAGTCGCTGTCTGGTGGTCGAACCTGCCTGTGAGTTGCCCGTGCCCTCCGAACGGCAGTATCCGGATACACTGGTAGCTCTGATGGTCGCGAATCTCATTCCCCGGAAAGGAATCCTGCCATTTCTACAGACACTTTCCCAACACCTCTCGGCAACCGACCAGCTATATATTGGGATTGCCGGAAGCGACTACCTGGATGCAGGCTATGCGCAGGCATGCTACAAGATAGCAAACAACGATCCTCGGTTGAAAGAATGCGTGGTCTGGCTGGGCGAATGTAACTGGCGGGAAATGACCGATCATTATCTCAGCCATAACCTCATCGTATCAGCCTCTGGCTTTGAGACCTATGGCATGGCGATCCGGGAAGCCCAAACGATGGGATTACCGGCGTTGGTCCTGAAGGGGGGATTTACCCAGCATCACATCCAGCCCCCCCGGCAGGGAATCGTGGCGCAGGAGATGGAAGATCTTGTCATCACGTTATTGTCCTGGGCCCGGAATCCTGCGATCATTCAGAAAATGGCTCTCAAACAGTGGCAGCAAAAGCCTGCTCCTGTATCCTGGCGGGATCAGGCAATTCATTTTACCCAACAAACAGCCAAATGGAACGCCCCCCCCTTAGACAGCCCTTCTCACGAAATCTTCGATGCAGGCTGGCTCGCTGAGCGGGCTCCCTTCGACGAAGCCGCCAGGAACCGGGATCTTGAACAGATGGCCGCATCATGTCTGATTGCCCAAGACTCCGCAGTGGTGATGGACCTTGGCTGCGGCTCGGGAAACAACATCAGCTATTTGGCCCGACAGTGGCCCTTTGTTGCCCGCTGGGTCGGTGCCGACCACGAATCCAGCCTGCTGGCTACCATGATTCAGCGATTTGAGACGACGTCGGTGAAAGTCCTTGCCCGGCGAGGAGATTTGTTTCAGCCCGAGACGCTGGCTTGTGATCCCCCTCCTTCGGTGGTGGTTGCCAATGCTGTGTTTGATCTCTTTACAGAGGCCCAAATGAATCGGCTTCTTCGTTGGCTGCAGCAAAATCAATTTCCGATACTGGCAACCCTGCATTATATCGGCATGGCCTGGGAAAATCCGCTGCCAGACGAAGAATGGGTGATCGGGCAATACGAAACCCACATGAAGCGCCAACGGAAAAATGGACCTGGCCTGGGACCGGACGCCCCTGAGGTGATCCGGAAGCTGGTCCAGCACCTTGGCGGCACTGTGCATACGGGTGCAGCCAACTGGGATATTCCCGCATCTGCCAGCCGGATGCAGCAATACCTGCTGGCATTCATGGAGAAATCAGTGCCGGAGATATTGGAACATAAGCAGGAAACTGAGCGTTTTGATCAATGGCTGGACCAAAAGAGACAACACCTGTCTCTCCTGACAGTCAGACACGAGGATATGTGGATCACATGGTGAGCAAGCCAGACATATTACCCTGGGCGATGACCCGCTGGCTGGAGTGGCATAGTGTGGCAACGGCAGCCGGTCTCCTGATCAGCCTGCTGGCTGGTTGTGTGTGGCCCATGAGTGTGCTGGCCGGCACATCGTTTTTGGTGGGATACCTCAGCAACCGGGCCTCCTGGGAGGCTGCAGGTCCCTGGGGTGGACCTGCCAACCTGATAACCGGCATCCGGCTGAGTATGATGCTGGCAGCAGGACTGCTGACTCCGGTATTGGGTGCCTGGCCCATGGGTATTCTGCTGGGTATTGCTGCCTCTCTCGATGGGTTGGATGGCGAAGTGGCCCGGAGATTTCGGGCATCCAGTCTATTCGGGGAGTATCTGGATAAAGAGACTGATTCTTTTTTTGTTACGATGGGTGGCCTAATTCTGTGGAGCGAATACAGTATTGGGCTATGGATTCTTCTTCCGGCAGGATTGCGGGTAGGGTATGTGTCGCTTCGAAGGTTGATGAATATATCCCAAACCGGGGAACCCAGGTTTCCCTGGGGGCGTGCATTTGCCGTGACGCTGATGGTGGCTATTCCTGTTTCGCTTGTTTTGCCAGACCCATTTCGCCTATATATCCTGGCCACTGCAACTACTTTGGTCACGTTTTCATTTTCCAGGAGCTACTATTGGCTCATTCGCGCAGTTCGCTCATGACAAACACAACAACATTTCTTGTTCAGAATCCATTTCGCCAGGTCTCTGTCTGGGTGTGGGCTGCTTTGCTGGCCTTGCTTCTCAACACCTTGTTTTTTGTTCCCCAAGTGATCTTTTCACTGGAAGGTTTCTTTTTTCTGCCCTGGAACGGGTCAGCCAAAGCGGAGTCGGCCTGGTGGCTCAGCCGTGCCAAAGCCGATTATTTCCGGATCTGGGGAGAACTCTGGGTGCTGGGATTACTTCCGCTTATTTTCAGGGAGAGTCGTCCCTGGTGGAACTGGGTGGCAGCCATGGCCATTCCGCTTTTGATGATATTTCAGCTCTATTTTTCCGGCTCCATGCAGTTGTATGGCCAACAGCCATATCTGAAAAATGATCTTTCATTGCTTCAGGAGGTCGTACCGCTGTTTCTCAACCAGGTATTGGGCAGCAACTGGAACACTGTTATGGTGATGGGAGCCGGAGGGTTGCTTGGGTTATTGCTTCTGGGCTTGCTGGGGTGGTGGTGGATTCGGGCCATGCAATTGGTCAGACACAAAAGGTGGTTCAAGATCGCCTGGATAGCCGCCGGCATCCCCATCATTGGTTTGACCCTTGCTTCCAGCCAACTCGATTCTCCTCAGGAAAACCATGCGGTCAGGTGGGCGAGTTATTCTCTTCGCCAAAGCCTGAATATGCCTTCCGGTGCTACCATTAGTCAGCTCCCCGAAGAAGTCAATCTGTACCGATCCTATTTTCAGCACGATCTGGAGGAAAAGCCCGATGTCTATTGGTTATTTCTGGAATCATACGGCAAAGTACTGGCAGATAACCCGCAGATGCGGCCTCGTTATGAAGCATTCATGGATTCTCTCGAAACAGCATGGGAGGACAGAGGCTGGCATAGCACCAGCCAGTACTCCAATGCGCCAGTGAAAGGTGGTCGATCCTGGCTGGCCTTCACTTCTGCGCTCACGGGCCTTCGACTAGAAAA
>CAZLKP010000320.1:1012-5693 GCA_964560095.1 uncultured Bacteroidia bacterium | reverse complement strand
CCCTGCGAAGCGTGCCCCGAAACAGGGTTTTGATTCCCTGGAGGTTGTACACCTCGAGGTATTTGAGCGAATCCCGGTTGGCATAGCCTTCAAAATATCCATGACCGGGAATATGGATCACTTCCGTTCGCCGAAACAGCCGGTGATAGGGAATGTACTTGTAGTGTCCTTCCTGAATAAATTTCACCACCCCCTGTCCGGCCAGTACCACGTTACGGGGGTTCCAGGTGAATTTGTACTCCCAGGGATTGTCCTGGGTAGATTCAGGAGCGATTAACCCGCCGGTAAACGTTTCAAAACCCGTAAGTGTGGCTCCCGACTCGCGAATTTTGTCAAGCACCCGCATAGCCGACATGTGATCAATACCGGGGTCAAGCCCGCATTCCATTAGCATCAGGATACCAGCTTCCCGGGCCTGGGCGTCCAGGGCTTTAATTTCATCGCTGACATAAGAAGCAGTGATCAGGGGTACCTTGTGCCGAAGGCATGCTTCTGCAGCCTGGATGTGAAACCTCGCCGGCAGCATGGAAATCACCAGATCTGCCCGGCCAATCTCGCGGTCTTGCTGAAGGCGGTCGTGAACGTCAAAGCGAATGGCTTGGGCAGAGGGTGTGTGACCAACCTTCGATTGGGCGAGATCCAGAGACAGATCTCCCAAGGTCATGCTCCAACCTTCTTCCTGGCACACACGGAGCAAATAATGAATCAGGGAGGTGGAAGAGCGGCCTGCACCGATGACCAGGATATGTTTCATACGCAATCAAAATAAAACCAAGAAGAACCGTGACGTTAAGACAGTCGACGAAACTAGCAGAAATCCGACCATACGAAAAGGCATGTGGAAAAGAACCCTCGCCGGGAACGCGATGTGTGACTTGTCTTTCCAGAGATCAAAAAATTGGGTTTGTCGGGCGAAAAGGGTTAGATTTTAGGATCTATTTCCCTGTACATGATGAATTTTATCGATTATCTCAATACCCTCATCGCATCTAACCAGCCTGATAAGGCGCTTGATGAAATTCGCAAAGCCTTTCGCGAGTACAAGATCGCCTATCCCGATGAGGCAGATGAGCTCAATCAACTCGAGCAGCAGATCATTTTGCATTCTGCCAGGCTCAGAGAGCTCGACAACAAGGAACGGAATATTCAGATGTCTTCTTCTGAAATTGACGTGGCCCGATCACGGATGTATTCTGCCCTTCTGGGCATCATTTCCAGCTTTGGTGATTATCCTGAATTGAAAGAGTTTTTGACTTCTATTCCGGCTCCGGAAGCTTCAAAAATACCTTCACCACCACCGCAGGCTTCCTTCCACTTTCCACCACAAGCCCGCCAGCCTTCCCCCCAACCTGCGACCAGCCAAACCACCCTGACCAAATCCAGCAATAAAACCGTTCTCGGTATTCTCGGAACTGTGACCGTCGTAGCTCTTGCGGCGCTGATCTATGTTTTCACCAATGCCAACGACCCCAAGACTGACACCTCGCAGTTGGAGGCGCAACCCAGAGATGTGTCGATCAGCCCCGTAGGACCAAAGCCGGAGATTAACGACGAAGACATTCAGGACCAGTCAGATACAGAGTTCAGCCTCTGGGAAGAAGCCAAATCACTGGGAACCCTGTCCGCTCTTGAAGGCTTTTTGGAAAAATATCCCGATGGGGACCATGCAGGAGAAGCGAAAACACTGATGACTTCCATTGAGGCTGAGATCCGCGAGGAGGAAGAACACCTGTGGGAGGTTATTACAAGAGCCAACACGGTGGATATGTACAACTTCTACCTGCGGACCACGGACCTGGGTGCGTATAATGAAGTGGCCGAACATCGGCGGGATTCCCTTGAAGCCGGCCTGAGTGAAGAAAATCGGTTTCAGGATCTGGTCAACGCTGCCGAGGCTGACAGCCTCACCGTGCAGGAAAAACTGGCCCTGTGGAAAAGCTCAGGCGAAGATTTCACCGGTGACCACCTACAAACCATCCAAAATCGCGTGGCAGAGGCAAAAGCCATGATCGAAAACTACGCCACCATCACAGAGGATGATAATTTTGTCGCCTGTGGCTCCGTATCAGAGAATAAAAATCCGGTGGGGATTGCCTCTACTTTCCCCGGGCCCAATGTGTATATGTGGGCGCGAGTTAATGCACCCAGAAGTGAGCGCCTGTCGGTCACCTGGCTTGATGCACAGGGCAATGTTGTAGGCCAGCGCACCCACACCGTTTCTACCAACACTGGCCTGGGATACCGGATTTTTTCCATGGAAAGATTTCAGGGGCCGGGTACTTATGAGGTACGTCTCTACAACAGCCAGGATGCCCTCGTTGCCAGGGAAGTATTTAAGGTGGAGTAGACCATTATTGAAGAGTTTAGGCGGTAAAAATGGGGGAGCATTGATTGGCTGAAAGCGATGAGATAAAATCACATCTCACGGGTTTTTCTCCCCGAAATTTTCCACACAGTACACAGCAACTCACGGCTTTTATGGCCCATCACAATGAACTCGGAAAACAGGGAGAAGATATTGCAGCAGGCTTCCTGGAAGCAAAGGGATATCAGATCCTGGATCGAAATTACCGATTTAAGAAAGGAGAAATTGATCTGGTGGCCCTGATGCTGGACCCCGCAGAACTGGTCTTTGTAGAAGTAAAAACCCGGTCAGATGACCAATGGGGATATCCCGAAGATGCCGTTTCCGACAAAAAGAAACATCTCATCTTTCAGGTCGCGGACTGTTACCTCTATGAAAAAAATATGCATACAGTCCCGGTTCGATTTGATGTCATTGCAATCAATATGAGTATGCCTGATCACCCACTGATTGAGCATTTTGAAGATGCATTCAGGATGTGGTGAGAAAAGCCCCAAGACCTGGGCAGGCACCTGCGATCCCACCGGAGTTGATGGGATCGGATCGCCGCCCTATATTTGGCGGGCCGACCCACGACAACCCGTCATTCGAAAATCCCGTATCATAATGGATCAAATTTAACGCCGAACTATGACACAGGATCAAATACGAGGCCTTCGCGAGCGCACAGATGCGCTGAAGGGCTATCTTTGACGTGGCTCCGAAGCTAGCCCTCATCGAAGAAAAAGAAGCCATCACCCACCAGCCCGACTTTTGGGAGCATCCAGAAGAGGCAGAAAAGGTAATGAAGGAAATTGCCAACCTGAAATACTGGGTCGACACCTGGAAAAAAGTGGATGCCGCAGCAGAAGAGGTGGAAACCATGTACGAGTTTTTTCGGGAAAATGAGGCCACAGAGGAAGATCTGCGCCCTGTATTTGACAAAGCTACAGAACTGGTCGAAGATCTGGAGTTTCGCAAAATGCTAGATAAAGAGGAAGACAGACTCGATTGTGTGCTGGAAATCAACTCTGGTGCTGGTGGCACCGAAAGCCAGGATTGGGTATCCATGATGCGAAGAATGTATATGATGTATGCCGAAAAACAGGGATACAAGTTGACCCTTTTAGACGAAGTGGAAGGTGATACGGCCGGCTACAAAAGTGTGCAAATGGAGATTTCTGGCCCCTATGCTTTTGGGTACCTCAAAGGCGAAAAAGGCGTCCACCGTATGGTGAGAATCAGCCCCTTCAATGCCCAGGGCAAACGCCAGACAACCTTTGCCTCTGTGGATGTGAAACCCCTGATCGATGACACCATTGAGATCGAAGTAAACCCTTCCGATATTGAACTTACAACCACCCACTCTTCCGGAAAAGGCGGGCAAAATGTCAACAAAGTGGAGACAGCTGTGCGCCTGAAACACCTTCCGACGGGTATCACGATTTTTTCCCAGACTGAGCGTTCGCAGCTCCGCAACAAGGAAAAAGCCTTTCAGCTGCTCAAAAGCCGGTTATATGAACTGGAACTTGAGCGCAGAGCCAAAGAAATGGCCTCCGCCGAAGCAGAGAAGGCAGCCATCGAGTGGGGGTCCCAAATTCGTAACTACGTCTTCCACCCCTACAAACAGGTCAAAGACCTCCGCACAGAACTCAAATCCCAGGACATCCAGGCCGTGATGGATGGCAACCTTGATGCGTTTATCAAAGCTTTTCTCATGGCCACCGGTGTGGAGAAAAGGTAAAAAGGGCCGTGGACGTTTAAAAACCCATTGTTTCGCTTACCATCCACTCCCCAACAGATCCTCCCCTTTTCCCATAACTCCCTGGCCTTTCAACTCTCTAACTCCATTCCTCCAACCCTCGCCCATGAAACTCTCTGCCGATCTGATCGCTGACTCTCCCGACGGTTGGATTGACACCGTGATGGAAGATTTCAACACCTTCCTACAAGACCACGCCAATTGTGAGCGAAAGGCATCCTCCATGGCTATGAGTTTTGTTGCCAAATACCCCGACAGGGTAGAGATCATTCCGGAGCTCATTGAGACGGCTGTGGAAGAACTAGAGCATTTCCAGGACGTGTATGCGATTTTGGATGAGCGTGGGGTGTATTTGCCGGCCAGCATGGATCAGGATCTATATGTGAAGGATCTGCTGTCCACCTGCCGATCCGGCCGGGAGGAGCGGTTGTTGGATCGTTTATTATGGGCATCGGTCATTGAATGCCGGGGGGCCGAGCGGTTTCGGTTGGTCTATGAAGCCCTGGAAGAAGGCGAATTGAAGGCATTTTACCACCGGTTGTGGGCCTCAGAAGCCAAGCACGGCCACATTTTTG
>CAZLKP010000320.1:0-1002 GCA_964560095.1 uncultured Bacteroidia bacterium | reverse complement strand
TGTGAAGTTTGCCCTTCAGTATTTCCCGGAAGAGGCTGTGTATCCACGCCTGAATGAACTGGTGGCCATCGAAGCTGAGGTCCTCAGCAAGCTGCCGCTTCGCCCAAGACTGCACTAGGCAAAACCTAAGCCCCTCACCTATTCCTCCATCCCCCGCTAATACCTGTAATCCCGTTTCTTCACAGTAAAGTCAGCGGGGATGCGAAACTGAGCCTCATTGAACGCCCGTTCGTTGATGCTGGTGAGGGTGGTGATGACAGTGAGATCTGCCTCCTTACGGACAGTCTTGAGTGGAATCCTTCCATCGAGCCCCTCTATGAGGAAGGCCGCCTTGGACCTGGAAGGACTCGGATACTGATTCATATCCACCCGGTAATCATCAGAAACGTAGTAGAAAAACACGGCATCCGGTTTTCGAAAACGATAGATCTCGCATTCGCGCCCCTTGACCTCGGCTGTCTCGCCAGTAGGTTGGGCTTTGAGTGAATATTGCTGCTCCAGCTCATGGGTTTCCATGTTGAGATCATGGTGCACCCCGTAACGAAAGGCCCGGTTGTTGGCCTGATCAATGCTGTACTCGTAGTTACTGTCGGCGATAAACAAAAAGGTTTTAGGATATCGGCCTCCACGAAGCTGCACGATGTAATCGCCATTTTTGATATGCATGATTATCTGTTCATTGGGCTCATTGTCGGAGAGCATCTGAGCCATTTCCCCCTCAAATTCCACTGAAAAATTCATGGTTCCCTCGAAATAGGGCTGGGCCCCAACAAATGGGGTCAGGAGCATCAGACCGATAAACAGGATCCGGGGTGTCATGTCTTTTCTATTTGGTTTCACAATAGAGGATTTACACAAACTTACGGAGGATGTGGCGTGAATATTTTATTGGGCCTGCACTTCGAGCAAATCACTGTAGGAATGGGTGATTAAATCCCCTTCTTCGATCCCCAACCGATCCATCCATGTCCGGCACTGATCCAGTAAATAAGCCTCTCCCAA
>CAZLKP010000319.1:2908-5700 GCA_964560095.1 uncultured Bacteroidia bacterium | reverse complement strand
GATTGTCAAAGGTCAATCCCAGCATCCCCTGCTTCTTCAGGTTGGTTTCGTGAATACGAGCGAAGGACTTCACAATGACTGCACGCACGCCCATGTGACGAGGCTCCATCGCTGCGTGTTCACGGGAAGATCCCTCTCCATAGTTCTCATCACCAATGATCACACTCTGAATTCCTGCATTTTTCATCGCACGGGCCACTTTGGGGTTCTCCTCATATTCACCTGTTACGGGGTTTTTGCTATTCGCCTTTTCGGTGAAAGCATTGATGGCACCCAGCATCAGGTTATTGGAGATGTTGTCGAGATGACCGCGATAGCGAAGCCACGGACCAGCCATGGAAATATGGTCGGTGGTACATTTTCCGAGTGCCTTGATAAATAACCGCAGTCCGGTTAGATTTTGGCCATTCCAGGGTTCAAATGGCGTGAGCAGCTCCAAACGCTCAGAGTCTTCAGCCACTTTGACATCGACTCCTGTACCGTCTTCCAGCGGCGCAATAAATCCGGCATCCCCCACATCAAATCCTTTTTCCGGGAGTTCATCCCCGAAAGGTGGATCCAGAACCACCTGCTCTCCGTTTTCATTCACCAGCTTGTCGGTGAGCGGATTGAAGGTGAGGTCTCCGGCAATGGCGAAGGCCGTCACCAGCTCAGGAGAAGCGACGAAGGCATTGGTATTGGGGTTACCGTCGTTACGCTTGGCAAAGTTCCGGTTAAAAGAGGTGATGATGGAATTCTGTCGATCCGGGTTTTCGTTGTGGCGGGCCCATTGCCCGATACAGGGTCCGCAGGCATTAGCCAGCACCACCCCACCGATGCCTTCAAAAGCATCCAGCAATCCGTCGCGCTCCACGGTAAAGCGAACCAGCTCAGAACCAGGCGTCACAGTAAACTCCGAACGGGCCTTGAGTCCCTTCTCAGTGGCCTGACGAGCCACAGAAGCAGCGCGGTCCAGGTCTTCGTAAGAAGAGTTGGTGCAAGAACCGATCAAGCCAACTTCCAGGGTTTGAGGGTAGTTATTTTCCTTTACTGCCTCGGCGAATCTGGACAAAGGCCAGGCCAGATCCGGGGTAAATGGGCCATTGATATGTGGCTCCAACTCATCCAGGTTGATGTGGATGACCTGGTCGAAATAATTCTCAGGATCTGCGTAGGCTTCCGCATCTCCGGTGAGGTGCTCTGCGATCGCATCTGCAGCAGCAGCGACTTCTTCCCGGCCAGTAGCCTTGAGGTAGCGAGACATGGATTCGTCATACCCAAATGTAGAGGTCGTCGCACCGATTTCGGCGCCCATGTTACAAATCGTGCCCTTGCCTGTTGCGGAAAGATTGCGGGCGCCTTCGCCAAAATATTCCACGATGGCACCTGTTCCGCCTTTAACGGTGAGGATTCCGGCAACCTTCAGAATGACATCTTTGGGAGATGCCCAGCTACTGAGCGACCCTGTCAGGTGTACACCGATCAGCTTGGGCATTTTGAGCTCCCAGGGCATGCCAGCCATCACATCCACCGCATCAGCCCCCCCCACTCCGATGGCCACCATTCCCAGACCACCGGCATTGGGGGTGTGAGAATCCGTACCAATCATCATTCCACCCAGGAAGGCGTAGTTTTCCAGCACAACCTGGTGAATGATTCCGGCGCCGGGCTTCCAAAAGCCAATGCCGTATTTGTTGGAGACCGAAGCGAGAAAGTCATAGACTTCTTTGTTGACCTCATTGGCCGTGGCCAGATCTTCGTCGGCCCCGATTTTGGCCTGGATCAGGTGATCACAGTGGACGGTAGAAGGCACAGCGACTTTCTTTTTGCCGGCCATCATGAACTGCAGGAGAGCCATTTGGGCGGTGGCATCCTGCATGGCCACGCGGTCGGGAGCAAAGTCTACATAGTCCTTTCCCCGCTCAAAAGCACGCAGCTCAGTGCCGGGATGAAGGTGTGAATAAAGGATCTTTTCTGCGAGGGGCATCGGGCGTCCTAACACTGCCCTGGCCTTCTTAATTTTGGCCGGCATCTCCTGATACGTCTGCCGGATCATGTCCAGGTCAAAAACCATAGTGAAATGTTGAGAAATGTCTATTGAGATATTATTGCAAAGATAAGAAAATCCGCCTGTGATTCATACGGAGAGATCGGATATAGCGAAAATTCGCTAAAATATTCCCCGGAGAACGAGCTGGTTGACCACCAGAACCGAAAATCCTTTCGCCCATCCCCCTATTTCCGTACTTTCGTCACTCACAATGCTACCCTATGAAGTATCTTGTTCGCCTTTCGCTACTCGCCATGAGTCTCCTGGCGCTGGCAGGTTGCGGATCATCAGATCTTACGCTGCTGAACGAAGTCAAGCGCTTTGAGCCCGAATGGACCCGGCTCAGCACCACCGTCACCACCACCAAAGCCAACCTGAGACTCACTGATGTGTACAGTGACCACCTGAGAGAAATCGAACCCTACCTGGCTGAGCTTCGCACCTCTACCCGTAGCGACCTCGCAGATATGAGAAGCCGCTATCGCAACATGATGTCCGAGCGAGACAGCCTTCAGGCCCGCTACAACCGCGAACTGGCCAGATTTGAAGAAGAAGTCGCCAGTTTCAACAACTGGGTCAATGATCTGATGCAGGAAAAGGTGGATATGAACACCGCTCGTGCTACATTCGATCAGTATCAGCGGAAATACGAAGCCATGAAAGAGGTGATGGACCAGCTCTATGGTCGTGTGGTGTCGAACATCGAGCTCCACAACTCCCTGATGCGCAACATGGCCGCTGCCGTTAATCTCTATGGCAACTA
>CAZLKP010000319.1:0-2898 GCA_964560095.1 uncultured Bacteroidia bacterium | reverse complement strand
TCTCCCTACCTGAAATATTGCCTTTGGGGGTGACATTCAGTATGTTTCATCCATTGTCAATCTCTTTACATGAAACGCTGGATCCCGGTTGTTGCACCTTGGTTGCTCATCTTGGCAGGGTCGAATTGTTTTGGCCAGCTACCTGAAGCCCTCTCCTTCCGGCAGTTGGGAAAGGAACATGGACTGTCTCAGGGGGAAGTGGAAGCCATCTTCAGAGATCATCTGGGTCTGCTCTGGATCGGCACCCGTAATGGGCTCAACCTGTGGGATGGCTACACCATGAGGACCTTTTTCCACGATGAGGAAGACCCGCACAGCCTCTCTGCCAACGGTGTGTGGGACATCACCGAAGATGCCTGGGGAGATCTCTGGATCGCAACAAATGAAGGTTTGAACAGGTTTGACCGAGCTTCACAGACCTTTGATCTTTTTTTCCCCGGAGAAGCTAATCCGGATTCGCTCCCGCTTCAATCGACCATGTCTGTGCACTGGAGTACCGACAGTATTCTCTGGATTGGCGCATACGGCGGGGTGTTCAAGCTGGAAGGATATCGAAAGGGGATCCCTGATTCTTCCCTGACATTTGAATGTGTGGCCTGGAAGTCTTTGCTCAATTCTCCCCGACAACCCACCCCCCTTTCAATATATGAGGACTCGGATGGGGACATCTGGTGTAACACTACCTGCGGGGTGATTTGGGTCGATCACAACACCCATGAGTTTTTGTATCTCTGGCCAATCGTGGATGAGCCTCCGCTTGCCCTCCACAATGTATCGATTTCAGTAGTTGAACGGGTGAAAGGGGAATACTGGATTTCCCTCAACGGCGCTGGCCTCGTGAAAATGACCCTGGTGGATTGTGAAGGAAATTCCTGTGATGGTCCAAAAGGAAAGCAGGCAATCTTCACCAGATACCAACACGACCCGGACAACCCCCGAAGCCTGAATGTGGACATGGCCACCTACCTCACCGTGGACCACGATCAACGGTTGTGGTGCGGCACGGCTTACGGCGTTTGTATGTACAATCCGGAAACGGACGATTTTGACCGCCTGATGCCGGAAGCCGGAAACCCGGAATCTATTCGCCATCAAAGCACCTATTCCATTTACACAGACCCGAAAGGCTATGTCTGGATTGGAACCAGGGAAGGGTTAAGCTATTACTCTCCCCATGAAAAGCCTTTTCAGCGATTTTTTCCCATTCCCAATTCAGATGTTGGACTCCGCTCCAACCATGTGGAGTCGATCTTTGAGGACTCCCAGGGAAGGGTCTGGATTTCTACCCAAAAAAATGTTTCTATTTTTTATCCCGACTCCGGCACCTTTTTCCACTATCCTTCCAAGGTAGAGGAGTCCAAAGGGACGACCGCCATCGTCAAGCACTTTCACGAAGACCGATTCGGCAATATCTGGTTGTGCAGCCAGCGGGCTCTGGTAAAACTGGACCCGGAAACCGGCATATTTACCCACTACAAATATAAGCCTACGGATTACAGGAGCCTGGGAACGAGAAACCTTTTCGATATCCTGGAAGCAGAAGACGGAACGTTCTGGCTGGGCTCCTACGATGGGATCATGAAATTTGATCCGGTGTTGGAGGAATTTTCCCTTTATCCCAAGGAGCGAAACTGGTTTGGCCTGGATTTGTATATAGACAGACACGGCACCTTCTGGGCCGCCGGAGGCAGAGAATTGTATCAGTTTGATCCGAAACGAGAAGAATTCAGCATATTCAAAGGTTGGGGAGCAGATACGTCCATTCTGAATATGGCTCTGACCTATGAATTCCATGAAGACCAGTCAGGGAGATTATGGCTTGGGACTGATAACGGCCTCATTCAGATTGACCAGGAGAATAAGCAAGTGATTTCCTGGTCTGAGACGACTGCCCTACCGGGCGGCGTATATCGCTGCATCGAAGAAGATGATCTCGGAAACCTGTGGTTGGGAACCGAGAAGGGCGTGTACCGCCTTCATCCGGAAACCGGAAGTGTACTGCACTTTGACCAGGCCGACGGCCTGCATGGAAACTCTATCTACAACCGATGTTCCTGGAAACTCCAGGATGGCTCCATGATCTTTGGTGGAGAAGGTGGATTCACTATGTTTCATCCCGATCAGTTGGCTGATAATCCGGTAGCTCCGACAGTTGTGTTCACCGATTTTCGCCTGTTTAATCATTCGGTTCCGATCGGGAAGCCGGATTCTGCATCAGCCTTTTTCCTGCCTGAGCACATCTCTACCATCGAGGACATTCACCTCAAACACAGCGACCAGGTCTGGGACATCCATTTTGCCGCTACAGGATTTACCTTTCCAAATCAAAACCAATACAAATATCGTTTGATCGGCTTTGACGATAACTGGGTGAATGCCGGTACCCGACGCTCGGCCACCTACACCAACCTGTTTGAAGGCACCTATACCTTCGAAGTCATGGCCAGCAACAACGATGGGATCTGGTCTCAATCCCCTGCCAGTGTTACCATTCATGTCTCCCCACCGTGGTATCGGTCTTGGTGGGCCTATTTGCTGTATGTCCTCATTATCGCAGGCCTACTCTATTGGGGCATCCGGGCGCGGACGGCTACTGTGAGAAGACAAGAACAAACCAAAGCGCTGATTCGCGAAGCCAAGCTCGAGGAACGGGAAAAAACACGGGCCCGGTCATCCCGGGATTTTCACGACGAAGCTGGTAACCGACTGACCAAAATCTCTCTATATACCGGCCTGCTCCAGCAAAAACTCAAAGATGAACAGGCCAGAGACTTTCTCGACCACATCGAAGAGCACGCCAGAAATCTGTCCTCCGGGATGCGCGACTTCATCTGGGTGCTCGACCCACAGCAGGATCAATTGGTCGATACCCTGGGGCGCCTCCGGCAATTTGCCGAG
>CAZLKP010000318.1:936-5704 GCA_964560095.1 uncultured Bacteroidia bacterium | reverse complement strand
GAATATCATGGCTCGTATTCCGGAGCATTAAAAAATGCCCTGGATCATTTCTGGCAAGAATTCAAGCGAAAACCCATAGGTGTGGTGACTACCGGCTCCGGTAGATTTGGGGGGGTGAATGCCTCCAGCGAAATGCAGCAGCTGATTTTGTCTCTCGGAGGCTATCCCATGCCATTAAAGTATCTGGTTCCGCACATCAATGAAGCATTTTCTGATTCCGGAGAGGTTCTCAACCAAAGGGTCCGGGCAGATGGAGAACGCTTTGTGGAGGAATTTCTGTGGTTTGCCCAAGCGCTTACACTGGCGAAATCAAATCACAAGCTTATTTCCTGACTTAAGCTTGGGTTGCTACCTGTTCCTCCACTGTAGCGGTATCAGATTCCCGGTCATTTTTCCGAAACGGGCGAATGATTAGCCGGGTTCCCTTGTCATAAGTGACGTAGCTCCACACCCAATTCACAAACACAACAAGTTTGTTGCGAAAGCCGATGAGATAGAAGAGGTGAACAAACATCCAGCTCATCCATGCCAGCCAGCCATTGAGGTGAAGCTTTCGGAAGTCAACGACTGCTTTATTGCGGCCGATGGTCGCCATGGTGCCTTTGTCGACATATGTATATGCCTTGAGCGGGGCACCACTGACCTGCCGGTTGAAATTCTTGGCCAGGTTCTCCCCCTGTTGTATAGCCGCCGGAGCAACCTGGGGATGACCATCGGGAAATTTTTCAGTTTGCATCAGGGCAAGGTCGCCGATAGCATACACATCCTCCATGCCCTTCACTGCATGATATTCATCGACAAGTAGTCGGTTGCCACGGCCAATGGTCGTTCCATCAATGCCTTTGGGAGGCATGCCCTTGACGCCGGCCGCCCAGATGACTGTGCCTGCAGTCAGCGGTTCTTCGTCTTTGCATGTGACTACTTCCCCATCATAGCTCGTGACCATGGTATTGAGATTTACTTCAACCCCGAGGTTTTCTAGATCTTGTAGGGCGTCTTCTCCTGATTTGTCGGACATTCCTGCCAGCAGTCTGGGGCCGGCTTCCAGCAGGTGGATATCCATCTTTCTGAAATCCAGGTCGGGATAGTCGTTGGGGAGCACATGTCGCTTCAGTTCTGCCAGCGCTCCCGCTGTTTCGACACCGGTTGGGCCTCCTCCCACAACGACAAAATCCATCAGTTTGTGCTGAGAGTCTCCTGTTTCCTGAAGCGCTTGCTCAAAATTCTGAAGAATGAGGCTTCGCAAATCCAGAGACTCGGGAATAGACTTCATTCCCTGTGCATTCCGCTTCAGATCTTCCATGCCAAAAAAGTTGGTCACAGAGCCTGTAGCAAGCACCAGGATGTCGTAGTCAACCTCTCCGATACTGGTTTGGACGGTCTTGGTCTTCGCATCTACCTCCCTGACCTCTGCGACCCGAAAGACCAAATTTTGCTGCTGTGTGAACACCTTTCGGAGCGGAAAGGCGATGCTGTCCGGCTCCAGGCCTCCTGTGGCTACCTGATAGAGCAGGGGCTGAAAAGTATGATAGTTGTGCTTGTCCAGCAATACGGTCTGAAAAGGTGCTTTTTTGAGTCCTTGTGCGAGGGTAATGCCGCCGAATCCGCCGCCGACGATCACAAGTCTTGGGTGAGCTGATGCAGGAAGGAGAACTTTCATGTAAAAGTTTCAGTAATTTTTGAAAATTTTCAATCATATCTACGGTTGTACATCTGTTTTGTTAAATAAAAACCATATTAACTTCGGTCTGTTTATGAAAAAGGAATTGAGCAACCGGCTGGGGTTGATCAATTGAATATCCTTTTATCCCGGCACATATAGTATTCACACCGAATGAGCCGATTTATCCACCTTTCCATAGATGAAATCAAAGACGAAACACCTGAAGCTTACACGATATTCTTTCAGTCCTCTGATGAAGCCGCCATCCATTACCTGCCTGGCCAGTATCTCACGATCAAGGTCGAAATAAACGGGCAAGCGTATCGTCGGGCCTATTCGCTGTCGAGTTCTCCTCTGGTAGATGACCGGATGAGCGTGACAATCAAGCGGGTGAATGGTGGGGTTGTTTCGAATTACCTTCGCGATCAGCTCACAGCGGGAGAGTACCTGGACATTCTGCCTCCAATGGGGCATTTTATTGTGGATCCTGATCCGGAGCGGGCTTTGCACTATGTGCTAATCGGTGGCGGGAGTGGGATTACGCCGCTGATATCCATTTTGAAAAGCATTTTGGAAGGGGAACCCAATAGCAAAGCGAGTCTCTGGCTGGGCAACCGCAGCCGGGAAGATATTATTTTCCGGAAACAGCTGGCTGATCTTTCCAATAAGCATGCAGAGCGGCTTCATGTATATCATACGCTGTCGAGGTCGGGAAAAGATTGGAAAGGTCCTGAAGGTCGGCTGGACACCCAACGAATTTACGATCTCACCTCGGAGCTCTTCATGACAGACGAACTCAGGAAGCGCTACTATCTTTGTGGCCCGGAGGGCTTGATGAATGCAGCCGAGGAGGCTCTTGATAAGCACGCCGTGCATCCTGCAGACGTGTTCAGGGAATTGTTTTCTGCTCCGGTGCCTACCGAAGCCGAGGTAGAAGCCGCCTACGCCTCGCCTAAGGCAGAAGAAGAACCAACGGATTCTCATTTGCTATTTGATGGGGAATCGACATACGACATTGTATCCAGGTCGGCCCTTGTCACCTTGGGTGGGGAAACCAGGAAAATTGAGGTTGAAGGAGGTAAGACTGTGCTGGGCGCGGCGAATGATGCAGGTTTGGACCCTCCCTATTCCTGCCAGGCAGGCATTTGCAGCACCTGCCGTGCCAAATTGTTATCTGGCGTTGTCGCGATGGATGAACATACAGGACTATCTACTGCGGAATTGGAGGAAGGATATGTGCTCACCTGCCAGTGTCATGTACTGTCAGACGATGTGGAGTTGGAATATGAGGACTAGGCACTGTTTGGAAAATGGTATTTGCTTACCATCGGAAGGTTTTTGGGGTTCCCCGATGAATCGGGATCTGCGTTTGGCAAAGAGGTTTTTCGAGGAATCTCGGCCAGCCGGGATTTCGAAAAAAACTGATGCCGCCAGGTTTGCTCCAAAGGCGCATCAGCCAGCAATAAAACTTTCAAACGCTTGGCTGACTCAAAAACCGACGTTGGTGAGTGAAGAAGGTTTTTCAAATAGTGCCTAGGAAGCGGTAATTTGGAACTCACAACTAAGTCCAATCAATTCGACTTGGGGTCGTCTTCGAGGCGCTGAATCTCATCGCGGATGCGCGCGGCTTTTTCATAATCTTCGCCGGCAAGTGCCTCATCAAGCTGTTTCTGAAGCTTGGAAATCTTGTCCTTGGGTGATTTGGTGCTCTTCTTCTTAGGAGATGGTGGGGTTGGTTCCTCTTCAACCGGGTCCGACTGCTCAATCTCAGCGAGGGAAAACTCTCCCTGTTCCGGGTTGTCGTTTCCTTCTTCGTCTTCAATCACGATGCCTGCTTCTTCGAGCACATGCTCGGCACAGTAGATAGGAACTTTGAACCTCACCCCAACAGCAACGGCATCACTGGGCCGGCTGTCAATTTCATGGATTTCTCCATCAGCTTCAAACAAGAGTCTGGCGTAGAAAATTCCCTCCTGCAGATCGTTGATGTAGACTTCGAGTAGTTCGAGTTCGAAATGACGCGCGAGATTGTAGATCAGGTCGTGCGTCATGGGGCGGTTGGTCTTGATACTTTCCAGTTCGAGAGCAATGGCCTGGGCTTCAGCACCCCCAATGATGATGGGCAGTCGCCTGTTTCCGGTGGTTTCGCCAAGGACAAGCGCATAGTGCCCGATTTGTGAGTGGCTGGATGAAAGCCCAATGATCTCTAATGGAATCTTCTTCACAGGAATCAAATTTGATCCATTCCCCGTAGCAGTTTTGCGATCCTGAGCCAAATATCACCAGGACATATCGGCGGAAAAGACAATGACAAAATTAACAGAAATTCGCGCATTCTAAAAAAAGGGGCGAATTATCGGAAGGAAAGGGTGGGGGCTGCTTCCCATGTTAGAAGACAAACATCACCGACAGGCTGATGCCGGGGTTTGTGGGGGCGTAGGAAAAAGAAAGCAGCCTCCGATGAGGTTATCCGGCGGCTTTCACCGATTTTACCGATTCCAGTAGTTTGGGCACGACTTCAAACAAGTCTCCTACTATGCCATAATCAGCAATCTTAAAGAAGGGAGCTTCCGGGTCTTTGTTGATCACGACGATGTTTTTGGAGGAGCTCACCCCTGCAAGGTGCTGGATGGCACCCGAGATACCAATCGCAATGTAGAGATTGGGCGCGATTTGGATACCTGTCTGGCCCACGTGTTCATGGTGGGGGCGCCATTCCATATCCGCTACAGGTTTGGAGCAGGCGGTTGCTGCGCCCAGCAGGTTGGCCAGCTCTTCGATCATCGGCCAGTTTTCCGGGTCCTTCAGGCCACGACCAGCCGAAACAACATTTTCTGCTTCGGTGAGAGAAATGCCTTCAGATGCCTTTATGAGTTCTTTGGCAATCGCATCGTAGCTACCGGGCTCAAAGTCTGTGATTTCGATGATCTCAGTAGAAGTTGGGTTCTCGGTTACCTTGTAACCATTGGTTTTGACGGTTAGGACCAGTTTGTCGGTGTTGATCTTCACTTCTTCGACTCCTTTTCCGGAGTAGGCCATGCGGGTCGCATCAAAGCCCTCAGAAGGATCTGGCACGCTGATGAGGCCGGACAAAGGGGCTGCTTC
>CAZLKP010000318.1:673-926 GCA_964560095.1 uncultured Bacteroidia bacterium | reverse complement strand
CAGTTTGACGGCTACCCGGGGAGCGATGGCTCTTCCGTTGTATGTCTGAGCCATAACCACTGCGCTGGCGTCAATTTCTTCAGCAATATGAGCAACGGCAGATGCGAAGGCTGCATTGACAAATTCATCACCGATGATATGGTGAACCTTCGAGACACCATAGGTGCCCAGTTTGGGGAGTTCGTCATCGTTGATCGGGCCCACGGCCACAGCATGGAGATCTGCGCCTAGCTTTTGGGACAGATCGAAGGCG
>CAZLKP010000318.1:0-663 GCA_964560095.1 uncultured Bacteroidia bacterium | reverse complement strand
CTTCGAATACCGCTTTTTTGAATGTGCTTTCGGATGCTTCTGCAAAAAGAAGAACAGACATAGTTGTTTCTGATTCTGATAAAAAATGAATGAAAAAAGCAGGAAGGACAGGCTATACAAGCCCTTTGTCGAGGAGGACATTCACCAGCTTGTCTGCTTCTTCGGGCTGGAAATACTGGCAATCTCCCTTTGCAGGGGGGTAGGACAGCTGCACGGTTTCGACATCCTGCGGCGCTTCGGTCGGACTCACAACAGAGAGAGGTTTTTTCCTGGCTCCCATGATCCCGCGCATATTGGGGATTCGCCACTCGGCAATTCCTTTCTGGCAGGACACGACTGCAGGAAGCTGGACATCCAGGACCTCCACACCGCCATCCACTTCCCGTTTCAGGGTAGCTATACCGGCTTCTTTGTCGGTGATTTCCATGTGAGTGGCAAAAGAAACAAAGGCAGCTTCCACCATTTCGGCAACCATTCCAGGCACCATGGACCCGTTGAAGTCGATGGATTCTTTTCCGGTGAAAATGATGTCAAAATCTTTGCCTTCACAATAGCGGGCAATTTGACGGGCTACGAAAGCTGCATCTGTGGCTTCAGCATCAATCCGCACAGCGTCATCGGCACCAATGGCAAGTGCTCGCCGCAGGGTGGGTTCTACTTCAG
>CAZLKP010000317.1:0-5772 GCA_964560095.1 uncultured Bacteroidia bacterium | reverse complement strand
ATCCCTCCATTCCTGCCTTCCTGGGCAAAGGCCTGAGCGGAGATGTGTTGGGCCGACTGGCCCGAGCGCCAAAGTTTCAGCTTGGTCCTTATGTATTCGAAGAAGTGATTGCCGGTTATCCGGATTCCAACTCGCTGCATCTGAATATATCCGATACCCTATGGTATGGGAATATCGGGGCTGAAATTTTGTCCCGTTTTCAGGTCACGTTCGATTATTTTCGGCGGAGGGTGTACCTGAATAAGAATTTCGGCTGGCGGAAGGACTTTGAATACAACGTGAGCGGGATCGAAGTGATTAGTAAGGGCGATTTCTTCGACAAATTCATCATCACATATGTGCGTCCGGGGTCTCCGGCAGACGAGGCAGACCTACAGGTCGGTGATGAACTCCTCAGTATCAATGGGTTGGATGCCACCTCCATGGATATTAACGCGCTATACGCAAACCTGCTGAGAAAAAATGGGAAAAGGATGGCCCTCCGACTCAGGCGGGAAGGAGAAATTCTGAAGAAAAAATTTGACCTTATCCCTGAAATTTGACCTGCCCTCATGAATGTCTTTGGGGGAATCCGCCGGGATGTGTAGCTTTCTCTCAGAAGATCAATCCACATGGAATATCAGGTTGCCAACGCCTTTCTTTCTATTCGGGTCAAAGACAAAGGGGCTGAGTTGTGTTCCTTTTTTGACCGAAGTCGGGAAACAGAATTATTATGGCAGGCCGACCCGGATGTCTGGGGGCGTCATGCGCCGAATTTATTTCCCATGGTCGGACAGGTAAAGGGGGGTGCCTATCAGGTAAATGGCGCCTTTTACTCTATGGGGCGTCATGGGTTTGCCCGGGATAAGGTGTTTGGATTAGCCGAGCAAAGCGATCAGCATCTGGTTTTTTCGCTGGAAGAATCGGAGGATACCCTGAAGCAATATCCCTTTCGGTTTCAGTTTCGAGTTTCATACTTCCTCATGGGGCAGCATCTCAAAGTGACCTATTCAGTGAAGAATCCCGCAGATGCTCCTATGTGGTTCTCGGCAGGGGCACACCCCGCTTTCCGTGTGCCAGTATTGGAACATGAGTCCTACCACGATTACGATCTGGTCTTTGAGAAACGGGAAACCAAAGAAACCCATCGCCTGGTTGATGGCCTCTTCGACGGGACCCGTGAGCCCATCCTGGAAGATCAGGATGTATTGCCACTGACCCACCACCTTTTCGCCAAAGATGCCCTCGTATTTCATCAGTTAACTTCTTCCTGGGTGGCCCTCAAGTCGCGGACATCGGGTCGCGGTGTCAAACTCCACAGTCCCGGATGGCCATACTACGGCATCTGGGCCAAAACCAATGGTGATTTTGTCTGTCTCGAACCCTGGTACGGACGAGCCGATGACAGCAGTTCTACCGGGATCTGGCAGGAAAAACCCGGAATCATCCGCCTGGACTCTGGCAACACCTGGACAGCGAGTTATGAAATAGAGGCGTTAGAGGAGGAGAGTTGAGAGTTTTGGGGTGTGAGTTGTGGGTTGTGAGGATGATGGATGGGTCGGGAAAACTTCTTGTTGCCTTTCTTCTTCCTCGAAACCGTGCGGAAGCAATTTTTCTTCCCTAAAGCAGTGCTGAGACAGTGTTTCTTTCCCTATTCCTTATTCCCAACCTTCCTTCCCAATGAAATCAATCTGCGTTTTTTGTGGCTCCAATACCGGTTTTTCTCCGGTGTATGCCGAGACGGCCCGCGAGCTGGGCCGGATCTTTGTCGAGCGAAACATCAGGCTCATCTTTGGTGGCGGGAACGTGGGCCTGATGGGGGCGATGGCTGATGAAATGCTTGCCCAAGGTGGGTCCGTAGTGGGCGTTATTCCGCATTTTCTGATGGAGAAAGAGGTGGGCCATCAGGGGCTGGATGAGCAAATCCTCGTAGATACCATGCACGAGCGCAAGCAGAAAATGGCCGATCTGTCGGAGGGGTTTATTGCGATGCCAGGCGGTTTCGGGACGATGGACGAATTGAACGAAATTCTCACCTGGGCCCAGCTCGGATTACACAGTCACCCGATCGGCATTCTCAATACCGGCAGTTATTTTGACCACCTGCTGAATATGTTTGATCATATGGTTTCGCAAGGATTCCTGCGGGATGAAAACCGGGCCATTGTGCTGGATGCGGTGGAACCTAACGCTCTGCTGAGAAAAATGGCAGACTATCAGGCACCGGGCGTGCACAAATGGCTCGAAAAAGGACAGGAATAACAGTCCCCGGTTTACGAATCTGTGAAATTTTCATTCTATGCGTACTTTCCTCCTGGTTGGCTGTCTGGTTCTGACATTCCTCCCATCTACGATTATTGCTGCTACTGGTATCGTCGGGCCGGATCATGAGGCAGCATGTCATGTAGCTGGACAGGAAAATGGAACAGACCCCGAAGAGCCTCATTGGTTAACACTGCTGCTGGGAGGCTTGTCGGTCCTAGGTGGACTAGGAACTATCTATCTGGCCCTTGTGTGTTTCGGTGGATGCGCCATGGTGATCGTACTCATCCCCTTGTTGTTATTTTTTCTGACCGGCATCTGTGCCGTGTCTCTAGGGATTTGGTTGCTTACCAAACGCCGGTCTGGGAGAGAGGCAGGTCGGCGATGGATGTCAGTCCTTGGAGGGCTCCTCGGAGCCCTGAGCAGTGGATTCGGGCTGTACGCCCTCATCAGTATGATCCGCGGCTGATGACGATTTGCGGGAATCCCGGAAAGAAGAAATTAGCACGAACCCCAGCCCCAGCATGATCGACATGTCGGCTACATTAAACACGCCCGTGCGGGCAAAGCCCAGGTCGATGTGCAGAAAATCTGTCACCGAACCGTAGGCGATCCGGTCGATAAGGTTGCCTACACCGCCTCCCAACACAAACGCCATCCCGGCAAGGGTCCATTTGTTGCCCATGGCCTGGGTGACGAGATAGCCCAGAACAAAAAGCATGACCACGACGGGTAAATAGATCAGAAGAATGTGCCGCCAAATCGGGGGGAGGTCTGAGCCTGCACTGAGAAAGGCGCCCTCATTCTCCACCTTCGTCATGATGAACGCATCCCCGATTAGTTGAATATGCTGACCGTACTCCACCTCTTTTCTCACCACAACTTTGGACCATTGATCCAGGCCAATGCTGGCCAGGACGATCCCCAGCAAGATCACAATACGAAGCACTTTAGGATTTTTCATGAATGATCGAGTTCTAGCAACATGGCGAAGGTACGATTTAATAGGAAAATGCGTAGGAGAGCCGAGAAGTGAGAGGCGAGACCGCTTCGTTGGGATCCCGCAAGCAGGACTTCGCTGCGCTCAGGAAAGCGAGACAGGAGCTGGCCCCATTCTTCCTGTGAACTCCGAATTTCTCCCTATCCCCTCTGCCCAAAAAGTGCGCTACCGACCCGCACCATCGTCGATCCCTCTTCGATAGCGATTCGGAAATCGCCACTCATGCCCATCGACAACTCATTCAGGGTGATTCTGGAGTGCTCAATCGCAGCCAGCTGATCTTTGGCCAGGCGAAGCCTGCGAAACTGGCCTCGGATGATGGATTCGTCATCGACAAAGGCCGCCATGCCCATTAGACCGTGAATGTGGATCCAAGGGAAATCGTCCATTCGGCGAAGTATATCTGCCGTTTTTTCCTCATCAAGTCCGGATTTGGCATCCTCTTCAGAGATATTGAGCTGGATGAGGCAGTTGGCAAGAGTCTCATGTTTGGCTGCCTGCTTGTTGATCTCACGCAACAATTTTTCGGAATCGACAGAGTGAATCAGATGGATCCAGGGCAAGAGGTATTTGACCTTGTTGCGCTGGAGGGTTCCGATCATATGCCACCGGGCCTCGGGCAGCTCCGGGTGTTTGTCGCGGAGTTCCTGTGGTCGATTTTCCCCAAAATCTACCTGCTCCGCCTCCCAGGCACTGCGAATGAGTGCCATAGGCTTGGTTTTGGACACAGCGATCAGCTTCACGGATTCCGGATCACGCCCACAGGCGCTGGCAGCTTCGCGTATGTCTTGTCGGATGTGTTGAAGATTGGCTGAAATATCAGGCATGAAACGTTGGTTTTGTGGCAAAGGTAGAAAGAAAGACAAGCAGAATGAATCTTTGGCTCTTGCAGAGATGAGATGTATTTTTGCCCCTTCATTCAGCAATCGATCGTCATGAGTCAGTTATTCGACACCATTCAGCAGCAGGCATCCGAAGTGGCCAAAGAAGTATATGGCGTAGATATCCATCCGGATGATCTGCCCTTGCAGGAAACGCGAAAAGACTTTGACGGCGATGTGACGATGGTGGTATTCCCGCTCACCAAATACAAGCTCGGGGCGCCCCAGCAAATCGCAGAAACCCTGGGCATTGGTCTGATCGACCGCGTGCCGGAAATCAAAGCCTTCCATGTGATCAAGGGCTTCCTCAATTTCACCCTTCACGACGACGTGTGGCTCAGGTTTGTCGCAGAAGAAGGCAATAATGCGGCATTTACCTCCCTTTCGCATGGCCAAAAGCAAACCGTGGTGGTAGAGTATTGTTCTCCCAATACCAACAAACCCCTGCACCTGGGTCATCTACGTAACATTGTGCTGGGGTATTCACTCACGGAAATTCTCAAGGCCAATGGGTATGACACGCATCCGACCATTTTGTTCAACGACCGGGGCACCAACATTTCCAAATCCATGGTGGCCTGGTTAGAGGCAGGAAAAAACGAAACGCCGGAAGCGCGTGGTGTGAAGGGAGATAAACTTGTAGGCGATTACTATGTCGAGTTCAACAACATGCTGCAGGAGCAGGCCTACCCTTATCTGGAGCAGGGGCTGGACAAGCGGGAAGCAGAACGAAAGACGGTCGTCATGCAAGCGGTTCACGACATGACGGTGAAGTGGGAAGCCGGAGATGAGGACGTGGTGAACCTCTGGAAAAAGCTGAATGGCTGGTTTTATGAAGCCGTTCAGGAGACATTTGACCGGCTTGGCGTCTCGTTTGAACAAACTTACCATGAATCGGGGGTGTATCAGCGGGGAAAGGAAACGGTGAAAGAGGGACTGGAAAAAGGCATTTTTTACCGGGCCGAAGACGGATCGGTGGAAGTGGATCTCACCGACGACAAACTGGATAAAAAGACCCTCCTTCGGGCAAATGGCACCTCCCTCTATATCACCCAGGATCTGGCGATTGCGGCGGATAAATACAGCGAATTTCAGATGGATAAATCCATCTATGTGGTGGGCAATGAGCAGGAATATCATTTTAAGGTCCTGTTCAAAATCCTCGAAAAACTCGAAAAACCCTACGCAAATGGGCTCTATCACTTGTCTTATGGCATGGTAGAACTTCCCGAAGGAAAGATGAAATCCAGAGAAGGAACCATTGTGGATGCCGAAGATCTGCTCGATAAAATGAGCGAGCAGGCCAAAGAGGAAACCATGCTGAACCTGGCCAAGGTGCAGGAGATGAGCGAGGAGGAACTTCAGAATCTGTACGAGGTGCTGGGACAGGGCGCATTGAAGTATTTTCTGGTAAAAGTGGATCCGAGAAAGCGCATGGTGTTTGATCCGAAAAAATCCATCGAGCTTCGTGGCGATACCGGGCCCTTTATTCAGTATTCCTACGCCCGGATTCAGGCGGTGAAACGGAAAGCGGAAGATCTCAGCCTGCCCGATTACATGCCTGGCACCAGGCTGGAAGAAGATATAATGGATGAGGAGCGCACATTGATCAAGCTTCTGTATCGCTACCCGGATGTGTTGAAGGAGGCA
>CAZLKP010000316.1:0-5794 GCA_964560095.1 uncultured Bacteroidia bacterium | reverse complement strand
AAAATAGCGTGAGCTCCGCACCCGAGCGAATGCCTACAGATGTGGCATAGTTCAGGACGTTCGCGAAATCTGAGCGGAGGTTGACCGGGACAAGGATACGGTTCATGGATGGTAGAATAAATAGGTAAATGTTAGGTTAATGTGTTAGTGAAGAATGAGGGAAGTGAGAACACGCCGAAATCGATTGAAGAGGAGAAAAACCGCACTTTAATGATGATTTTCTCATTGAAAGAACTTCCTGTGTACGCAAGCGATTTCTTTTTTATAAACGAAAATTCGCTGAATAAAGATGTGCCTGTTGTCACATTTTTTTTTAAAAATGACACCGAAGCCTTACGGTAAAAGAAATATTCCGTTTTGAGGATTCCTTTGCAGGTAAGTATCTTTTTTGTGTCGGTTAGTGGAGGTTTCTGCCAACGGTTCGTTGATCGGGGCTCATGTTTCAGGAAAAAGTACAGATATTGCTGGAATCATGGGAAGGTTTCATGCATGAGAGGCTGCCCGCCTTGTGCGTGGTTGTACGCGCAGCCTGCGTTGATTCCTCCAGATACTCCTGGTAGCTCCTTCGAAAGAAAACCTGAGGCTTCCTGCAGATCTCCCCTTGAGGCTGTACCTGATTGGGATTGGTGGGGAATCCGGTCAATGGTGGCTGCGTTGGCAGGTGTCGCCGTCGGCTACTGATTTTTCCGTTGTCTTTCGAAAAGCTCACCGACCTTGTCGAAGTCTTTTTTGTAAAACACTCCGGCACCGGCCTGATAATTGTTGTTGTTGAGGTCAGCGTTGAGCGACTCGCGGGTGAACACCTCAAGGATGAGCTCGCTTTGTCTCACGATACTGGCATCTTCTGCGTTTCGGGCTGGGAGCAGTTTGATTTGCACGCTCACATTGCCAATGGCGAGGTTGGCGCCATTATCGTTGCCATTGCCATCAATGAGGGTTCCATCGCGTTCGATCACCACGCGGTCGTCAAATAGGGATGCGGAGAGGAGCAGGTTCACGTCCTGGAAGTTATTGGTGGCTACCCCGATATTCACATTTTCGCCGATAGCCTGTCCGAGCCAGTAGTTGAGCTGATTAGAGATCATCTCAGAGATACTGGTGGTCACGCCGCTGCTGGCCGCATTCGGGGCGAGAAACCCACCTACCGGAGCAAATCGGTTAAACACCATGAGGGAAAACACCTGCTTGTTCAATTCCTGTTCATCATACTGGATGGACTTGAGGTAGGAAGAGATCTGGGTAGCATCGCCTTCTGTGAGGCTGGGTAGTTCAATGGAGAGATCAATTTTGGGCGCAAGCAGCGACCCGTTCATGGCCATGTTCACATTGACCGGGGTTCGGATGGTGCGTTGTTCTTGCAGCAGCTGAGAAATATCTGCATACAGCGGATAATAGGCATTGAGGTTGAGTTGTGCATCATACGGGTCGCCATTCCAGACGATTGTACCTCCGGGCTTCACCTCAAACTTTTTGTTGAGGATATTTTGAGCTGTGAACAGATAATTTCCCTCGGTGATCTGGTATTCTCCAAACATCGTGAATTCCCCGGATTCGTTGATAAACATGGAGATATTGCCGATGCCTTTTCCCCGGATAATGTCTCCTACTTTTTCATCAAAAATAAGATCCACTTCCAGATCCGGGGTCATGGAGATATTCAAATCGATTTCGAAGTCCTTCAATCCGGTCTTGTAAGTGCCCCGGTCAACCTGCTCCCCCGAAAAACGGATAAAATCCGGTCGGCTTTCACCCCCGGTATCCTCCAGTGGAATTTTGAGAAAAGAACCTCTGCCACTGGTGGCAAACATTTCCAGGCGCAGTTTGTCCAGATTGCCGTTAACAGATCCTACGCCGTCTCTCAAAAACAATCGTCCGTAAAATAGCTCATTGTCCCCCTTTCGGGTGTCCATCAACTGGAAATTCCGGGCTTGTTCCAACTGTAGGTCAAAGCGAAAATCTGACAACCCCTTGTGATAAATGTATCCGTAGAGCTGGGCAAAATTGCGGTTCTGGTCATACAGCCGGATTCGGGGAAATTCGATCCGGTCATTGTCGAAGGTGATGCTTCCACCAAACGAATAGGTGGTTTTAAAATAATCCACCCCAAAACCCGCATCGGTAAAATGACCGGTGCCCAGCACAATAGGTTCGAAGGGCGAGCCGAGGATGGTGAATTCGTCGAGGTCCACAGTCCCTTGCAGGTCGTACAGCTGGGTTTTTACGAAGGGGTGGGCATAGTCAAGCGGGAACCCGTTTTTGGTAAGTAACTCAAAATGGAGCGGGGCCACAGAATCTGGGATATCGTAATAGCCCAGCAGGTTTAGCGTCGTATCCTGTCCGTCCCATAGCGTGGCATTGAGCTGCAGGTGGCCAGTGCTGGATTGCCAGTGACCAATGGTGAAGATCTCGCCGTAGGCATAATCGTCCAGGGCAAATCGATCCACCCGGCTGGTGAGCGACAAACAAGGATTGGTGAGGAGTTGCTGCATGCGCACTTCCAGGTTGAACATACCCTCAGGCACAAACGACAGCTCGATAAAATCATTCAGGACCGACAAAGGTAATTGCCCCACGGTAAAGGTGAGAACATCCCGGGGATTTTCTGAAATGAGCCCATCAAGACGGAAATAGGTTTCTGTGGACTGTAGCACGATGTTGTGTATATCCACGGTTTCGTTCAGGAGAATGACTTCGTTGTTGGCCATAAATTCCAGGGTGTCGCCGCTGACCACCACTTTGGAGGAAATGTCGTTGATGCGGGTCGTGATGCTACCGTCTTTGAGAAACTTCGTGAATGTTTTAATTGTGAGGGCGTTCTGTTCTGCATCTTGACGAAGAAGCAACTGCCCGTCAAACTGTCTGTCGATGCCTTCGAGCGTGATACCAGCTTTGTTGAGATAGCGGTTTTGGCCCAGATTTACCTGATTAGCATCCAGCCCGCCCAGAAGCCCCAGTCGGTTGTCGAAGGCATTCTTGAACAGCGTGCCATCGCCAGTGACGCCTTCAAACAAAACCGTCTGAAAACGGATAGAATCAGAGCGCATGTCCATTCTCACTTCTTCACTATCCCCAAAAGTGAAGTCCAAATCGAGCGTACTGGAGTCGGCAACATCGACAGGTACCTGGAGAAAATGTAGAAATTCATTCAGCTCAGTATTGGTGCTGAGGCGGAGCTCACCTGTGGTCGTGAGGGTATCTACCACTTTGGTTTCATAGTAGGTCTGAATCAGGGAGTCTTCATTGGAGAAATACAATCCGCTTTCCTTGACCAGCATACCGGCCAGCCCACGGAGTTTGTTCAGGGTAAAATTGCCCAATAAATCTGCATCAGCCATTGGGCTCTTCAGCGCAAAATGCTTCTCTCCTTCTGAATTTCTGTCCACCCTGAGATTGGATTTATCAAAATGGAATACCCGGCCGCTGCTATTGGTGACAGAACTCTTCGTTAACCCAAAATTACCGGTCACCTGTTCCAGAGAGTTTCCCATGAAATCAGCGATGATCCGGGTGGATATAATCATAGGTTCTTCCAGCAGGTTGTAGGTTGCCATGTCGATGTTTTCCAGGCCACCACGGATGGCATAGGTCGCGGGTGCGGCTCCGAGGTCCAGATCCACAGCCACATCAGCCTTGCCGCCATTGTGGATCCCAAATGCATCCCCAACAATTCGCTTGTCTTCAACCGTTACATTGGCCAGGAGACTATCTACACGGTACCCCCAGAGGTTTGAGTTCCAGACCTTTCCATTGAAAGATGTGGTTAAATCACGGATGCTGGTACCTTTTCCATGAATATCCGAACGCATGTTCAGGTATCGGCTGTCGATGACATCGCCAAAGCCCAGGGCGGTCGGGTTGATATCCAGGGTTTCAATCCACCCCTCATATGTGGGTTCCCGGGCTCTCGGTGGCAAAATGATATGTAGGTCGGTGGCGAGGTGGCCTGGATCGGTGTCGGTTTCAGCCGTGACCTGAAAATCTTTGTAGTGCCCGCGAAAGTGGCCTTCGAAGGTTTTGAGCTGTAGGGAATCCAGCCTGGCCGGGATTCCCGACTGTGGCACAAATGCTCGTACGTCTGCCATGCGCAGCAAGGCTTTGGTGAGGTGAATGTCCAGATGGGTGTTTTTAGGATGGAGAAGCTCCGACAGGCGAAAGCGAGCAAACAGATCCGTGTATTCGTTGATCGTCACAGAAAGCCCGGGACTGTAGAGATCGTTGATCGTGCCCATGGTGCGGCCATGAAGTGAAACCCGGCCGAAAATGGGCAGTTTCTGCGGAACAAACCGCTGGATGCTGTTGGTGTGAACGTAGGAATTATACCAGTTGGCCTCGAAATAACGATAGAGCAAATCTCCCCTGAGCAGGTCTGCGAGTTCGGTTCGGGGAAAAGTGATGTCGGCAGATAGGCGAGTAGGACCTTCGCGGATTTCCACTTGCTTGAGAGAAACGTAAGGAGTGACTTCCTTCCACCCTCTTCGGTCGCGATGGTGCAGGGTGTCGGCTTCCACCTGCATGGTCAGGTGATCGACCTCCAGGCCACTGATTTGATCTGTGGCCGAGAGGTGACGAATGTTCCCGTTGAATGCCCGGCCGGGTCCCACTGTGATGGCAGCATCCAGGTCGATGGTCTTCAGCGCCATTTCTGTTGGGTGAAAGCGATCTGAAGGCAGGCTGTCGGGTCGAAGGCGCGTCGAGTCGATGAAGCTGAATTCGGCGTCTTTGACTGACAGGTCCTCAATTTCCAGGCTAAGGAGGCGGGTGGATGGGCGCTGGTCCCGGGTAGATGGCCCCAGCCACTCCACAATGTTCAACACCCCCGCTTTGTTGCGTATTAATTCAAATTGAAGCCCTTCCACCTCCAGACTGCTGATATGCAGGGCATGCACTTCCTGGTTGTTCAGAATAAATTTCCAGAGCGAAAAGCTCAGCAAATTCAGGTTCAGCGACTTCATCCGCCCGATAGGTTCCCCGGATTCGGTCTCGATTTGAACTTGTTTGAGCTGTCCATTGATAGGCAGGGCAATATCGACCACGCCGATGGTAACTTCGGCATCCAGCAGGCTTTCGAGCAGATATTCACTTTTTTCGACCAAATATGTCTGAACAGCCGGGTAGTGAATCAGCCAAAACAGAACCCCTCCCAGCACCAGCACAGTCGCCGTGGTGATGAGAAAAAAGGTTCGGAATCTGAATCTGCGGAATAATGCCATACAGCCACTAAAGGATAACAGTCCGGGGGAATACAACGATATCGGTCGGATTTCTCTTACGTAAAATGCACATGAGTGGCCGAAAATCAGCGCACAGACCGCGCGATCGGCAGGAATTCTGTATTTTTGTCTCTCTAATTTGAAGCATTTTCCATTCAACCCATCTGGTATGTTGAGGCTCCTTGCCATTGAATCTTCCTGTGACGAAACATCCGCTGCCATCATGCAGGATGGTAAGGTGCTGAGCCACATCATCTCATCACAGCTGGAACACAGGGAGTATGGCGGGGTAATCCCGGAACTCGCTTCCCGGCTTCACCAGCAGCAGATTGTGCGGGTGGTGAATGAAGCCCTTCAGCAGGCCGGGTTTCAACCGACTGACCTAGGTGGCATCGCATTTACCCGTGGCCCCGGATTGCTGGGAGCCTTGCTCGTAGGTACATCCTTTGCCAAAGGCATGGCGCTGGTGCTCGACATACCGCTGGTGGAGGTTAACCACATGCAGGCGCATGTGCTGGCTAATTTCCTCTCAGATGCTCCGCCGGAGTTTCCGTTTGTATGCCTCACGGTGAGTGGTGGACATA